>CAZTDK010001025.1:0-2256 GCA_964611965.1 uncultured Binatia bacterium (SeqCode)
AGCTTGTCGACTGCGGCCAAGACTTCAAGGTGGCCGTCGACTACGCGCACAAGCCGGACGCGCTGGAGCGCCTGCTGCGCAGTGCGCGCGGCGTGCAACCCCGCCGCCTCATCACCGTCTTCGGCTGCGGCGGCGACCGCGACCGCGGCAAGCGGCCGCTCATGGGGCGCATCGCCGCGCAGCACAGCGATCTGGTGATCGTCACGTCCGACAATCCGCGCTCGGAGTCGCCGGAGCAGATCATTGCCGAGATCATGTGTGGCGTGCGCGAAGTCACGGGTGCCTCGGCGCGCGTGCAGGTCGAGCCCGACCGCGGCCGCGCCATCAATGCGGCGATCGATCTGGCGCGCGCGGATGATCTGGTGCTCATCGCCGGCAAGGGCCACGAGACCGATCAGCTGTTCGCCGATCGTCGCGTTCACTTCGACGACCGCGAGCAGGTGCGCGCGGCGCTGCAACGACGGCGCGGCGCTTCGCCGGCCTGAGCGCCCGCAACGGCGCCCGCCACCGGCTGAGTCGACATCGCCAACAGCGCAACGCCCGACGAGGTGGTCTCCTCGCCCCAGGCGCTGCCAGGGAACGAGACGGCTGGGTTGCGCCGAGTCCGGAATGCGATGGAATCTGTATCGATAGACATCGATATTGACTCTATATCGAAGATCGTGAATATGGGTCGCATGCGACGTTCCGTGGCCGTCCGCGAGCCGTGTTGCCCGCCGGTGCTCCAACGCCGGCTCGCCAAGGTGGAGGCCGGGGAGCTTGCGACGGTGTTCCGGGCGATCGCCGACCCGGCGCGGCTGCGGTTGCTGAGCTTCATCGCCGCGCAGCCAGCCGGTGAAGTCTGTGTGTGCCACCTCACCAAACCGCTCGGGCTGACGCAGCCGACCGTAAGCCATCACCTGAAGATCATGTACGCTGCCGGTGTGCTCGATCGGGAGCGCCGCGGGACGTGGGTCTATTACCGCATCGTCCCGGAGCGACTGGCGGCGTTGCGGACGGCGCTCACACCGCCGGTTGCTGCGAAAGACCGGAGTCGGTGATGGCGGCCGCATGCGTGCCCGCGGCGGTGCCGGTGCCGGCGCGGCGCCTGAGTTTTCTCGATCGCTACCTGACCGTGTGGATCTTTCTTGCCATGGCAGTCGGGGTAGGGGGCGGGTACTTGCTGCCGGGTATCGAGCCGTTCCTCGATCGCTTGAGCGTCGGAACCACATCTGTCCCGATCGCGCTCGGGCTGATCGTCATGATGTACCCGCCGCTGGCGAAGGTGCGCTACGAGGAATTGGGCAGCGTTTTCCGCGACACGCGGATTCTCGGGCTGTCGTTGGTGCAGAACTGGCTCGTCGGCCCGGTGCTGATGTTTGCGCTGGCGGTGTTGCTGCTGCGCGACCAACCCGACTATATGGTCGGCCTGATCATGATCGGGCTTGCTCGGTGCATTGCGATGGTTTTGGTCTGGAACGACCTTGCCGGTGGTGACACGGAGTATTGCGCGGGCCTCGTGGCATTCAACGCGGTGTTCCAGATCCTCTTCTACTCGATCTATGCGTATGTGTTCATCACGGTGTTCCCACGCTGGTTCGGGTTGCAGGGTGTTGCCGTCAACGTCACCATCGGTGGGATCGCCACGAGCGTATTCATCTACCTGGGTATCCCATTCCTGGCCGGCATGCTGACGCGATTCTTGCTGACCCGCAGGCGAGGCCAGAACTGGTACGACACGCACTTCATACCGGCGATCAGCCCGCTGACGCTCGTGGCGCTGCTGTTCACCATCGTGGTGATGTTCTCGCTCAAGGGCGAGGCGATTGTGCAGCTGCCGATGGACGTGGCGCGCATTGCCATTCCGCTGCTCATCTACTTTGTCGTCATGTTTGTGGCCGCCTTCTTCATGAGCAAAGCGGCGGGCGCTCCCTACCCACAGGCGGCGACCCTGTCCTTGACCGCCGCGTCGAATAACTTCGAGCTAGCGATTGCCGTTGCGGTGGCGACGTTCGGGATCCATCACGGTGCGGCGTTTGCCGCGGTGATTGGGCCGCTCGTCGAGGTGCCCGTCATGATCGGCCTGGTCAACGTCGCGCTGTGGTTCCGGCAACACGCCTTCCAGCCCCAGGTTGGCGCGCCCGCGCCGGTAAACCGGAGCCGCTGAATGGCAAAGCTGCGGGTGCTGTTTCTCTGTACGGGCAACTCGTGCCGCAGCCAGATGGCCGAAGGTCTGCTGCGGCATCTTGCCGGGGACCGCTTCGACGCCGTCAGCGC
>CAZTDK010001026.1:0-2252 GCA_964611965.1 uncultured Binatia bacterium (SeqCode)
CTGCTGCGTCCCGACGAGTAGAAGAAGCTGCGCGCCGGCGGCGTTGCCCGCAGCGCCGCGGCGGCCATGTCGTACGCTTCGTTCCAGCTGATGCGCCGCAGATGCGTCTCGCCGGCACGCCAGGCAAGCGGGAAGCCGACGCGGCCGGCCGCTTCGAGCTCGCGCCCGCTCAATCGCTCGAGCGCGGCAAGGCTATGCGTGGTGAAGAACGACTCGGTGATCGGCGGCTGCATGTCGGCGGCCTGCGCTTGGACCGATTTCTTGCAGACCTCGGGGAAGGTCCCGGCTTCGTTGCGCATGCCGCCGCGCTGGCCACCCATGCCGACCGCGCACGTTTTGCACGCGTTGTGGCTGTGCAGCCGGCGCGTCAGGCGGACAATGCCCCCGGCGTCGCGCGCCTTCTTGAGCGTGTAACGCACCGCGGCCACACCGCCACCCGCCTTTGCCTGCTTTGCCATGCCACCACAGCATGGCAGATTGTGACGGGTGCACTCAACCACGCATCTAGGGCGCTTGAGGTTGGGAGGTCGTTGCTGGCAAGTCGAGTTCGGTTTCCCCAAGCGCCCGCCGATAGCTGATCGCTGATGGCGGATGGCCTGAACCATCTGCCATCAGCGATCAGTTATCAGCGCGCCGGCAATCAGCCTCACTGAATCCGCCGCCGGCAGACGCACGGTGAAGCGGCTGCCGACGCCGAGGGTGCTGGACGCGCAGACGCCGCCGCCATGCGCTTCCACCAAGGTTTTGACGATGAACAAGCCGAGGCCAGTGCCGCCGCGTTGGTGACCACCGACGGCCTGCCGGTAGCGCCCAAACAGCTTGGGCAGCTCCTCGGTCGGAACGCCCGGCCCGGTGTCGATGACCGACACGACGACGTACCGCCCGGCGTGCTCCGATTGAATCGTAATGCACCCGGCCTCGGGCGTGAACTTGAAGGCGTTTTGCAGGAGGTTGGCAAACACCTGCTCCAGGGCGACGGGGTCACCGTCGACGAGCGGCAAGCCGGCGCGCAGCTGCGTGTTCAGTGTCACACCGCGCCCGGCGCATTCGGTCAGCACGGGTTGGCAGACACGTTCCAATAGCTCGTTCACCGCCAACGGTCGCTTCGCCAGAATCAACTGGCCGGCTTCGATGCGCGAGCACTGCAGATAGTTGGCCACCAGGGACAGCAACGTGCGCGTACTGCGCTCGGTGCCCAGCAGGAACTCGCGCACTTCATCAGGGACCCCATCGCTATCCAGGGCTATTTGGGTATAGCCGGTGATCACCGAGAGCGGGGTGCGGATGTCGTGCGCGAGGATGGCAACGAAATCGGCGCGCGCCCGCTCCAATGCCTTGCGCTCACTGATGTCGCGCACGACGGCAACGTAGGCGCGTACCGATCCGTCCGCGTGCGCGGCCGCCGTGAGCGTCAAGCTGACTTCCACCAGCGAGCCATCGCGGCGCCGGCGCACGGTTTCGATGCCGACCAGCGGATCGCCCTGGCGCGCCCGTTCGCTGAGTTCGGCGGCCTCCGCCTCACAATCGGGCGGGACTACCGGCAGCAGCTCTCCCAACACCTCCTCGGCGCGCCAGCCGAACAATTTTTCTGCCGCGGCATTCCAAAAGTGTACCCGGCGTTCGCAGTCCGTCATGATGACCGCATCACCGGTACTGCGGATGGCGGTGAGCAGCAGGTCCATCTCGTGGCGCAGCCGCGTCTCATCGCGCCGCCAGCGAATGCGCTCGACGCAGCGCCTGACGATCGCCGGCAAATCGTCCAGGTGTTTCAGGTCCGGCCGCTTCACGACGTAGTCCCAGGCGCCCAGCTTGAGGGTTTCCGTCGCGGATTCGGCACTGTCCGCCCCGGTCAGCATGACGATGGCGACGTCGGGAAATGCGCCGATGAGCTCACCAATCAAGGTCGCGCCGTCACCATCCGGCAGGCCGCGGTCGAGCAGGATGACGTCGAACCGGCGCGTGGCGATGAGCGCGCGGCACTGCGCCGCCGCCGACGCGCCGGTGACCTCCCAGCCCTCGACCTCGGCGAGGCGGTCCTCGGCGAGGACCAGCATGCCCGGATCGTCTTCGACGACCAGGATTTGCACTGGCGGGTCTGATGGACTCAAGGGCTTGCGACCTCGATGATCTGCAGGAAGAAGCCGAGCGTGCGCACTTTCTCGTGCAGGCGCTCGAAGTCGACCGGCTTGACGATGTAGGCGTTGGCGCCGAGCGCGTAGGATCGTTGGATCTCGCGTGGATGATCGGTGGAC
>CAZTDK010001027.1:0-2251 GCA_964611965.1 uncultured Binatia bacterium (SeqCode)
GCCCAGCACGCCGATTGGTGCATGCTGCTGTGCCGCAGCGATCCCGAGGCGAAGCGCCGTGCCGGTATCTCGTGTCTGCTCGTCGATATGAAAAGCCCGGGTATCACTGTCCGCCCGTTGCGCCAGATCAGCGGACACGCCGAGTTCAACGAGGTGTTTTTCGAAAACGTGCGCGTGCCGCGCGCCAACCTCCTCGGCGAGCTGCACAACGGCTGGCAGATTGCGACCGCCGCGCTGCAGAATGAGCGCGGCATTCTCTACGTCGTCGAAATGCAGATCCTCCTGGCGCGCGCCCGCGATCAGCTGATGAAGTTTGCGCGCGAACGCGGTGCGACACACGACCCGATCAAGCGGCAGGCGCTGGCAGACATCTATCTCGGGGTTGAGACCTTCCGGCACACGTGCCAACGCACCCTCGACAAGCTCTTGCGCATGGGCATGCCCGGTCCCGAGGCGTCGATCATCAAGATGCATTGGACGGAGCTGACGCAGGCGATGCCGCGCGTCGGCATGGCCATCTTGGGCGCCGATGGCTTGCGCTACGACACGCCGGAGCCGGGCATCGATCAAGGTCGCCCCGAGCAGTGGCTGCAGAGCTCATTTCTCCAGGCCCCCGCGGCCAGCATCGCTTCGGGGACGTCGGAGATCATGCGCGGGATCATCGCCATGCAGGTACTAGGGTTACCCCGAGGGAGCTGAGGCCTGCGGATGTCGAAAGGCGCTGACCGCGGGTACTAAGGGAAGGAATCAGGGCGTGGGGGCTTGAGGGCTTGAGGCTGGTGCGGTAGTGGCAAGGAGTCGGATACGCCGAGGCCATAAGGAGACGGACCATGACCGAACGAGTGAAGGAAATCCTCAGCTGGTACGCGGGCAACACGCCGGGGACGCTCACCAACATTGCGCGGCTGCTGAATCACGGACGGCTGGGCGGGACCGGGCGGCTGGTCATTCTCCCAGTGGATCAGGGCTTCGAGCACGGGCCGGCGCGCAGCTTTGCGCCCAATCCGGCGGGCTATGATCCACGCTACCATTTCGAGCTGGCACTCGCGGCCGGGTGCAACGCCTACGCGGCGCCGCTGGGGTTCTTGGAAGCTGGTGCCGCCGAGTTCGCCGGTGAGATTCCGCTCATCCTCAAGCTGAACAACTCCGACAGCCTCACCGGTGGTGCCGATCCGTGTCCGGCGGTCACCGGCAGTGTCGACGACGCGCTGCGTCTTGGATGCGCGGCCATCGGTTTCACCATCTACCCCGCGTCGGCGGCGCGCAATGAGATGTTCGAGCAGATCCGCGCCCTCGGCGAGGAAGCCAAACGCAAGGGCCTGGCCGTTGTGGTATGGTCCTACCCGCGCGGCTCCGGCATCTCCAAGGAAGGTGAAACGGCGATCGACGTGGTGGCGTATGCCGCCCAGATCGCCGCCCAGTTGGGCACGCACATCATCAAGGTGAAGCCGCCGACGGCACACATCGAGCAAGCCGCGGCCAAGAAGGTCTACGAGAAAGAGCGCATTCCCATCGCCACGCTGAGCGAGCGCGTGCGGCACGTCGTGCAGAGCGCCTTCAACGGCCGGCGCATCGTCATCTTCTCGGGTGGCGAAGCCAAGGAGACCAGCGCGATTCTCGACGAAGTGCGCGCCATCCGCGACGGCGGCGGCTTCGGCTCGATCATCGGCCGCAACTCCTTCCAGCGGCCGAAGGACGAGGCGCTGAAGTTCCTCGGCTCGGTGATGGATGTCTACGCGGGGAAGGCGAAGTGAAAACAGTCCTGAGTGCTGAGTCCTGAGTCCTGAGGAAGACCCAGAGCTAGTCCTGAGCGCTGGAGAGGATTGCTCAGGACTCAGGACTCAGCACTCAGGACTTCCTCATCAGCGCTTGAGCAGATTGCGTGCGATCACCACGCGCTGGATCTGTGACGTACCTTCGTAGATCTGCAGCAGCTTGGCATCGCGCATGAGCTTCTCGACCGGGTATTCCTTCATGTAGCCGTAACCGCCGAACACCTGCACCGCGTCGATGGTGATCCGCATGGTGGCGTCAGCGCCGAAGGCCTTGGCGTAGCTCGAAACGATTGATGCCGGCGCCCCCTGGTCGATCATCCATCCCGCCTTGTAGGTGAGCAGGCGCATCGCCTCCACCTCGATCGCCATATCGGCCAGCATGAACTGGATCGCCTGGAAGTTGGCGATGGCCTGTCCGAACTGTTGCCGTTCGAGCGCGTAGCGCGTCGACTCGTCGAGGGCACGCTGCGAAATGC
>CAZTDK010001028.1:0-2244 GCA_964611965.1 uncultured Binatia bacterium (SeqCode)
CCGCAGGCCCTAGCCGACCGCGCGCAATTGCCGCAGATCGTCGGACACCGGCATACGTTCGAAGACGCGCATGATCTCTTCCTTCGGAACCGCGAAGACGGCGCCGTTCGACGGGACGGCTTCGGTGCGCATCCATTCCGGCAAGTCGTTGTCCTCCGGGCCAAAGCCGGCGCGCTTGTTGAACTCCCACTCGTCGACCATGCACTGCCAGCCGAGGTCGGCGACTTCCTCGAAGCTCATGTTGGTACCGTACATAGCGTTGTAGAGCACGCGGATGTCTTCGATCGTGGGCTGCTGGAACTGGCAGAAACCGCTCGAATCGCACAATGCGTTGATCAGCTGGGCTTCCTGGGATGCCTTTGCCTGATCGGCCACCGGCATGACCACCAGGCCGGCGGTGTGATCCGCACCCATGGCGCTGGTGGCGTAGGTGATGCCGCTGGTGTTGAGCGTGCGCGGCTCCCAGGCCGGGACGCCTTGGCCACGGATCGCCGGGATGCGCGTCGCGTTGAAGCGCTTGCCCACAGCGACGACGCCGCGACCGATGGTCTCGGCCAGCTCATCGCCCTTGTCGACTTTGTCGAGCAAGGCGATGGCCGCGTCGGCATCGCCGAAGGCCAGGGCCCCGGAGTCCATCGCCATCGCGATAGCACCGCCGGTCTCGATGGTGTCGAGGCCGAGCTCGTCGCACAGCCGGTCCATCTGCGCCACTTTGTCGAGGTCGCCGATGGCGCAGTTCGAGCCGCACAGCGCGATGGTCTCGAACTCCAGCGCCGACGTGACGTATTTGCCGTCGGCGTCGTTGACGATGTTCGAGCACTGCACGATGCAGCCGGTCATGCAGTGGTGCATGCCGCCGCCACGGGTCGCGAAATTGGCCACGATCTTGGCGCCGTCGAGCGCGTCGGCATGCTCGAACTGCATCTCGCGGCGGTTGCGGGTCGGGAAGGTGCTCATCATGTTGGCCAGCGGCACCGTCGTCGAGGTGCCGAATTGGAACAGCTGCGCACCGGCCTTGTACTCCTTGCTGATCTTGGCGACGTACGGCTTGAACGCGGCGACATCCTTCGCGGCACGCGCCTGCGTGCCGTCGTCGTCGACGACGATGGCCTTCAACCCCTTGGCACCCATCGCCGCGCCGAGACCACCGCGGGCGGCGTGACGCGCCGGGTGCCGCTTGCCTTCGTCGGTGAAGGCGACGCTGGCGCCGGAGAGGCCGAGCTCACCAGCGGGGCCGCACAGAACGAACGCGGCACGCCCGGAGAATTGGTCGTAGAGCTTTTCGGACGCCGCATAGGTGCGCAGACCCTTGAGCTCCGGGCACTCGCGCATGGTCACACCATCCTTGTTGATCGCCACCAGGTAACGCTTTGCCGGGTCGTTGGCTTTGCCTTCAACGATGACGACACGGTAGCCGAGGCGCGCCAGCTTCTGCCCGGCCTGGCCGCCGGAGTTCGCTTCCTTGATCCCGCCGGTGAGCGGACTCTTCGCCCCGACGCTCATCCGTCCGGAGGTCGGCGCCATCGAACCCGACAGCACACCGGGTGCGAAGATCACCTTGTTGCCCGGCCCGAGCGGGTCACACCTCGGGTCGACTTCCTTCAAGAGAATCTTCGCCGACAGGCCGCGACCACCCAGGAAGGTCCATTCATCCGGAAATGGCTCCTCCTTGGTCGTCAGGTCGCTCATATTCACCCGCAAGATCTTGTCCATATGCAACCTCCGTGACGTTTCATCGTTAGCATGGCGCCGCCGCCTGTGGAAAGGCCTGCGGAGGTGCCGTGCCCCGCGTGCCCCGCGGCGCAGCCCTGTACTTCATGCGGGGAACGTTCGAGAATGCCGCGCTATGCCCCGGAAACCCGCCAAGCCAGGTCGCTCCCAGGAAAGCTATTGGGAGAAGCGATTGCCCTCGAAAGCCTTCAAGCAGGCGCTGACGCAGACGCTGACGCGCGAGCTGCAGCTCCTGTCGAAAGCGCGGGTGGCCGAGGTGCTCGACGCCGAGCTGATTCGCGGCGCTATTCGCGAGTGGGATACACGGCTGATCGACCGCGAACGCGTAGCCGATCTCGTCATCCAAACGAATCGGCGTCTCACGGCGCGCTTCACGCGGCGGCAAGAGTCCCTTCTCGATGTACTCGACCGCGAGCTGGTGGCCGACATCGAGACGCTGTTGGCCGGATTGAGCGAATCGTCGGCACAGACCGAGGCCTTCGTCGGCGACATCGTGCGCCAGGAGTTCGTCCG
>CAZTDK010001029.1:0-2244 GCA_964611965.1 uncultured Binatia bacterium (SeqCode)
CAGACCGAAGTCCCCGAGGGCGCTACTGTCTTCCGCCACCACCTCGACGTCGGGCAACTGCGTCATATTGGCAACCAGAGCCTCGATCAGATCCGCCGACGCGTTCCGACCGGCGGGCGCGGTCACTTCCCAGCGCCCATTGGTGCGACGGCAGCGCACCACATTGTTCCCCCGCTGCACGTCGAGGCCATCGACATCGCCCTCGGCGATACTGAGAAACGCGGCGCGCGTGAGGTGTGCAATCGCTTGCGGCGACTCGCGCACCGCCACGACATAGTATCCGGTAAGCGCAAGAAACACGGCCCAATACAAGGCGGCGCGTCTCCAGGTCATGGCACTGTCCGCCCAGTCGGGGGATTAGGCGGCAAATGCTCCGGACCGAAGAAAATGGAAAACCGCGAACCGGGAATTGAGAATGAAGACCCGCCTAGCGAAGTCCACACCTGGGCATTTGCCGGTTCTCCATTTCCGGTTTTCCATTCCCGGCGTTCCATTCTTCTTTCCTACCCGCGCCAGCGCCGGCGCAAGACGACCGCCAGACCGACCACGAGGACCAGTGCCGGCTCGACGAGCGTGCCGAGCACGAACGCCTCGCGCCCTTGACGGGCACTGACGAAAAATTGGTTGACCCCGGGCGCTCGTTGCGACGAGCGTGCCCCCATCAGCCCCTCCTCGCCGGCAAGCCAATTGACCGCATTGATCAGCAGGTCCTTGTCGCCAAGGTATTCGAGGAAGAAATTGTTGGCGAAGGCGGAGTCGCCGAGGATGATGAAACGGGCAATCGGCGCTGGGGGCGCCGCGGTGTCACTCTCGACCAGCAGACTGACCCCGAGCGGGACGGGGCCAGCCTCGTCACGCCCGCTGACGAAGGTCGCGATGCCGGTGTGCAGCACCTCGAGATCGGGCGTGCGCCACGCAGACGCGGCGCTCTGCAAAAATTCGATCCCGCGAATGCCTGGCCGCGGCGCGCCGGTGAAGGCAACGGCGCAGGCTTGCGAAAACAGCGGCGGCGACGTCAGCGCCGCGCTCACCGGGTGCCGGCCCGAAAGCCCGGGCACAGTCATCGTCAGATAGTCACCGGCAAACAGGCGATTCTCCGGATCGACGACCACATCGCCGCGCACCTGCACCCCATAGCGCGACACGAAGCCAGCGAGTTGCGCGGGCGTTTGCGGGTCGAGCAGGATCAGCAGCGCGCCGCCGTGGTCGACGTAGACACCCAGCTTGGTCAGCTCCGCGGGGAACAGCTCCTTGCGCGGCCCGGCGATGATGACGACGCTGGCATCCACGGGCACCGCCTCCTCGCCCAGCAGGCTCAGGGTCCGGACGTCGTAGAACTCGCGCCGTAACGTGTTGGCGGCGCCGGAGTAGCCGTGCTGGCGGTCGTTGTCATCAGGGTTCTCCTCTCCATGGCCGGTGAGGAAATACACGATTTTGGCCGCCGGCCGCGTCACCTGCAGGATGGCTTCCACGAGCAGATCTTCGCGCGGGTTGGCGAACGCGCGGCGCCGGCCGTCGCTCTCGACCACGACGCTGGCATAGTTGTCCACGCCGTACTGGCGCGCCACCGCCGGATTGCGGTTCACATCGACCACCGAGAAGCGCAAGCGCCGGGAGACGTTGTGAGCGCGGGTCAACAGATCGAGGATCTCGGGATTGCGCTCATCATCGGTGCGCACGAAGGCGACGACGTCGACGTCGCGATCGAGCGCCTGCAGCACCTGCTGAGCGTGCGGCGACAGCGTGTATTGTTTCTCCGGCGTCAGGTCGACGCGCCAGTTGTAGCGCGCAAGCAGCACCTGGGCCATGCCGAAGCTGCCGGCCAACCCCGTCGTGGCCACCACCAGCAATGCCCACTGCCGCCAGGGTCCGGTCACCGCCGGCCTCGCCACTTGCGCGCTTCGAGCACGCGCAGGGTCAGGAAGTTGAAGAACGTCACGACGAAGACGAAGTAGGCGACGTCCTGGACATCAATGACGCCGCGCGCGAATCCCTGGAAGTGGTCGAACATCGACACCCGCGTCAACACCCGCAAGAGCGCTGGGCTGCTCGCGGCTTCATTCCACGTCAGCACCCAGCACAGCAACAAGATGCCCAACGTGCCGATCGCGGCAACCACCTGGCTCTCGGTGAGCGACGACACAAACACCCCGCACGCGATGAAGCTCAGACCGAGCAACAGCAATCCGATGTACCCCGCCAGTATTGGAAGCAGCGGAAACGGCTGCAGGTAGAAGACATAGG
>CAZTDK010001030.1:0-2239 GCA_964611965.1 uncultured Binatia bacterium (SeqCode)
AGCGCGACATGCACCTTTTGTTCGAAGCCCGGCAGCTTGATCAGGTAGATCGAGCGCCACAAGAACCAGGCGATGAAGCCGGAAAAGTTGAATCCCATGATGCTGGCCACGCCGGTGCGCCGGCCGATGGCGGCGAGTTGCCCAAGCGTGGAAAACACGAAGGGCTTCTTCTGGCCACCACGGACCGCGGCCGTGACGTTGTGGGCCAGCACCTTGCCCTGACGCAGCGCATGTTGCGCCGTGGGCGGGCAGAATCCTCCGGTGGTGCGATCCGGCACACGCGCACAATCCCCCAGCGCCCAGACGCCCGGCCAGCCTTCCACTTCCATATACTCGTTGACCACGACGCGACCGTGATCCTGCTTGCACGGCAGCGTCGCCAGCAACGGATTCGAGGAGATTCCCGCGGTCCAGACCAGCGTGCTGGCCTTGATCACCGTGCCGTCGCTCAGTGCGACCCCGGCATCCGTGACGCCGACGACTTGCGTGTTCACGTGGATCTCAACTTTACGCTCGGCCAACTTCTTCTGCGCGTAGGTGCCCAGCTTCGGACCGAGCTCGGGAAGGATGAGCGGCCCGGCATGGACGAGCACCACCCGAAGGTGATCCTCGTTCAAATGGGGATAGAACCGCAGGGCATCGCGCAGGAAGTCATTGGCGGCAGCCGTCGCCTCGACGCCCGCAAAGCCGCCGCCGGCCACCACCACGGTCAGCAGCTCGGGGCATTTCTCGACCGTACAGTCGAACTCCGCGGCCTCGAGGTTGGCGATCAGCCGATTGCGGATGATGAAGGCATCACCGATCGTCTTCATGGTCAACGCCCGCTCTTGCAGCCCGGGCAGCTTGTAGAAGTTCGTGATCGCTCCGAGGCCGAGCACGAGATAGTCGTACGCGATGGTGTGCGCGTGCCCGCCGTGCGAGAGCACGACCTGGCGATTTTCCAGATCGATCTTCTCGACCGTTTGCTCGAAGAAGGTGACATGCCGCAGCATCTTGCGGACGCAGGCCACGATATCCGTGATGTGCAGATCGCCGGCCGCGATCTCGTGCAGCATCGGCGTGAACAAGAGAAAGTTCTCGCGGTTGACGATCACCACCTCAATGTCTGGGGCGCGGGCCAGGGTTTTGTCCAGCGCCAGCGCGGCATACAATCCCCCAAAACCAGCGCCCAGGATGAGAACCCGTTTCCGTTGGTTCACGCTCAATCGCCTCCCGAGGGACTCTGTGTGGCTTTACGTCGCGCCCTTCGTATGCCAAATCGGCTGGGACCTCAATAGATGTTGCGATGAGCTCAGCGAAAGAAATTTCGATGCGTCGAGCAAATGGAAGCGACGTCACGCCCGGGACGGTCGCTCCGTTGGGAGCCAGCCCCAGCCCTGACGGCGTCAACTTCAGTGTGTTCTCGAGGGATGCGACGGCGGTTGAGTTGCTGCTCTTTGAGGGTACGGACGATGCCAGGCCGGCGCGGGTGATTCGCCTCGATCTTGCTGCGCACCGCACCTACCACTACTGGCATGTCTTTGTGCCCGGGGCGCAGCCCGGGCAGATCTACGGCTACCGCGTGCACGGTCCGTCCGATCCCGCGAACGGTTGGCGCTTCGATCCCACCAAACTCCTGCTCGATCCGTATGGCCGCGGCGTCGTGGTACCGAAGACGTACGGCCGCGAGGCTGCCGAGAAGCCCGGCGACAACGCCGCAACGGCGATGAAGAGCGTGGTGGTGGACCCTTCCACGTATGATTGGGAAGGGGACATGCCGCTGCGGCGGCCGTCGTCGCGCACCATCATCTACGAGATGCACGTGCGCGGCTTCACCCGGCATCCGAATTCCGGCGTGCCGGCAGAGACGCGTGGCACCTATGCCGGCCTCATCGAGAAGATTCCCTATCTGCTGCGACTCGGCATCACCGCGGTCGAACTGCTGCCGGTGTTTCAGTTCGATGCCCAGGACTGCCCGCCCGGGCTGGTCAACTACTGGGGCTATGCGCCGGTCTCGTTTTTTGCGCCGCACCAGGCGTATAGCTCACGCCGGGACGTGCTCGGTCCGGTCGACGAGTTTCGCGACATGGTCAAAGCCCTGCACCGTGCCGGTATCGAAGTGATTCTTGACGTGGTCTTCAACCATACGGCTGAAGGCGATCATCGAGGGCCGACGTTGAGCTTTCGCGGCTTGGACAATCGCACCTACTATATTCTCGAAGCCGATCGGGCCCACTACGCCAACTACAGCGGCACGGGC
>CAZTDK010001031.1:0-2238 GCA_964611965.1 uncultured Binatia bacterium (SeqCode)
GGCCAATGAGTCGCGGCGCCGCGCGCTGAATGCCGCGCTCGATGCGTTGACCGCGCGCTTTGGCGGCACGGTGATCGTGCGCGGCGCGTACGCTGCGGATTCCGAACCTGATGCCGGTCGCGCGAACGGCTCCATTGGCCGCTTGCCGGCGTCACGGAGAGGACCGCGGCAACCTCGATGCGGCGGAAGCGGCTGGAAACGGCAGAGGCCGGCTGCTCCAGCTTTCTCAACCTCACCCCGGCCCTCTCCGTGCAAAGGAGAGGGAGGAAGGGAAAGCGTTGCCGTCGGACGAGCTGCACGGGGTCCGCGTCACACCGCACAGTCTCGATTATTGACGCTACCATTACCATCAAGTTCCCTCTCCTTACGAAGGGACTGTCGATTCTCTCGGGTTCGGAGACCTCGGATGTAGGGGCGATTCGGGAACTGCCCGAAAGGGCGCGTCGAATCGGCAGCGCCGTGTGGGGCGATTCCCGAATCGCCCCTACATCCGAGAAACTCGACAGTCCCCCGAACGAGAGGGTGAGCTCATAAGGAGGCCGTCCATGGCAGACACCGATTGGAATCCCACGCAATACGAGCGCTTCCGCGACGAACGCCGCCAGCCCTTCTTCGATCTGCTCGCCCTGGTGCCGCCACATCCCGGCATGCGCATCGTCGACCTCGGGTGCGGTACCGGCGAGCTGACGCGGCTGCTGCACGACCGCTTGCAGGCGGTGGAGACGTTGGGGCTCGATAGCTCCGC
Organism: uncultured Binatia bacterium (SeqCode); assembly: GCA_964611965.1. Classification (GTDB taxonomy): domain Bacteria; phylum Desulfobacterota; class Binatia; order HRBIN30; family HRBIN30; genus CAZTDK01. The sequence goes on from CAZTDK010001031.1 coordinate 746, forward strand.
CAGCATGCTGGAACGCAGCCAGGCGTTCGCGGGCAACGGGGTGCGCTTCGAAACCGGCGATCTGACCGCGTTTGCGCCGGCGGCGCCGTACGACCTCGTCTTCTCCAACGCCGCTTTGCACTGGGCACCGGCACACCCGGAGCTGTTGGCACGGCTGACGGCGTTCGTCTGCGCCGGCGGTCAGCTGGCGGTGCAAGTACCCGCCAACCAGGACCACCTCACGCATCGCGTGGCGGCGGCGCTGGCCACCGAAAAGCCGTTCCGCTCGGTGCTCGACGGCTACATCGGCCAGCCGGGCGTCTTGCGGCCCGAAGAGTATGCCGCCGTGCTGGATGGCCTCGGCTATCGCGAGCAACACGTGCGTTTGCAGGTCTACGTCCATCACCTGCCGTCGCGCGACGACGTCGTCGAGTGGGTGAAGGGCACAACGCTGGTAGATTTCCAAAAGCGCCTGGGGCCGGAACTGTTCGCGCAGTTTCTCGACCGCTACCGGCAACAGCTACTGCCGCAACTCGAGGACACGCAGCCATATTTCTATCCGTTCAAGCGCATTCTCTTCTGGGCGCAGGGGTAAGGGTCTGGCATCGGCGGCAGCGTCCGGCGAAGCCTCTGCCAATGAGCGCGGCTCCCCTCCTTGACTCTCCGCACCCATTGTTGGATCAACAGCCTCCCATGCAGTTCGGTCTCTTCTTCGAGCTCTCGGTGCCGCGTCCCTTCACCGGCGATGCGGAGCGCCAGGTTTTCGAAAACGCGCTCGAGCAAGCGCGTGTCGCCGACCAGCTCGGCTTTGACTACCTCTGGGCGGTCGAGCATCATTTTTTGGAAGAGTACTCGCACAGCTCGGCGCCCGAGCTGTTCCTGACGGCGTGCGCCATGCAGACGACGCGCGTGCGTCTCGGGCACGGCGCCGTGGTGTGCGTGCCGCAGATGAACCATCCGGTCCGCGTCGCCGAGCGCGCCGCGGTGCTCGACATTCTCTCCGGTGGACGCCTCGAGTTTGGCACGGCGCGTTCGTCGACGTGGACCGAGCTCGGTGGCTTCCAGGTCGATCCCGACACCACCAAGAAAACCTGGGACGAGTATGTGCGCGTGCTGCCGAAGATGTGGACGCAGGAACGCTTCGCCTACGCAGGCCTCTCGTTTGCCATGCCCGAGCGCGCCATCATTCCCAAGCCGCTGCAGCAGCCGCACCCACCGCTGTGGGTAACGGTCACCAGTCCGGGCACCGAGCTCGATGCCGCCGACCGCGGCATCGGTTGCCTCGGGGTGGCCGCGGCGAGCTACGCGGAACAGGAGCGCCGCACCGCGGAGTACCGGCGCCGTATCAAGCTCTGCGACCCGGTCGGCGCGGTAAACGAGCGGGTCGCCACACTCAACTTTCTCTATTGCCACGAGAACCCGAAGCAAGCAGCCGGCACCGGCCTGTTGATGCTGGGCATGTTCGGGGTGCTGAACACGCATCTGCTGTCGACGCGTGAGGCCTATCCGACGCG
>CAZTDK010001032.1:0-2237 GCA_964611965.1 uncultured Binatia bacterium (SeqCode)
AGAGCGCGGGCAAATACCAGCCCCAACGGGGCTTCGGGTTCTGCTTGTGAGTGATCCAGCATACTGGCGAGCTTTCCAGCGGTCGACTTGTGCTTCGACGCAAACTCAAAGGCCGCTCCGGTCGGCGCGCCCAGCGCGCGGATGGTGATCGTCTCGCCCTCGTCCAAGTCCCGAATAATGACGCGCAGGAGATTCTCGAAGGCGTGGACAAGTTGTGCAGCGTCCACGAAAACGGGTGCAAAATCCGCGGGCTGAAAGTTCAGGGCTAGCCGGCGCTCCGTCAGCAGCGGACTCAGATCGGTCAGGCAAGAGGTCAGCAGCGCATTCAGGCCGATATTTTCGGGAACCGGGGCGCGAAAGCGGCTGAACTGAAGAAGATTGTCGAGGGCACGATCCATCCGCGCGACCGCTTCATTAGTGAGACGGCTCACTTGCTGGCGGCCGTCGTCATCTTGCAGCAGCCGCTCCAGATGCTGGGAGACGGTCTTGATCATGACCATCGGATTTTTGAACTCATGGGCCAGCTCGTTGATGACCAGGTCTACCGTTTCGATCGAGGGCGGTGCGCTCACCGGCTTCGGGGCTCGCGGGTGGTCAGTGTTCGCCTGGTGCAGCGTCAGCCGCCCGTATCCGAATAGCAGGTCGTCTTGGTCGATCGTGTCGCGTTGGACCAGCGCCAGGGTGCGGGTGAGCACCGTCTCCAGCTCAGCCAGGTTGCCAAACCAGAGATACCGTTCCAGCCGCTCCATCGCACGCCGCGTGAACTCTACCGGGGTACGCGCCAGGCTCTGTGTCAGCTCGTTGCTGAGGTGCTCTACCAAAGTGGGGATGTCGGCGACCCGTTCCCGGAGGCGAGGCAGAATGATCGGCAGCACACTGAGCCGGTAGAAGAGGTCTTTCCCGAAGCTCGAAAGCCGCGCGAGATCTTCGAGGGTTGCGGCAGTGGTGCAGATGAGTCGCACGGAGTGCCAGCCCGCGTCGGAGTGCACACCACCGCAGTCGAGGATCTCCCGCAGAACCTGTTGGCTTTCGGTGCCGATCTCTGCGAGATCGGAGACGAGCAGAGTCAGGTTCCCAGCAGCGAGCCCGGCCGTTTGCACCAGCGCGGATCGGGTGCAGGCTGATGCCGACAGTTGGACGAAGCGGCCAGGTTGGCCGAGCGCATGAATGGCCCTGGCCAGGCGGACCTTGCCGGTTCCGACGGCGCCACAAAGCAGCACAGGCAGCAACGTGTGGCCCGCCCGCTGTGCGAGCAGCCCCGCTTCCTTTGGAATCACCGGGTAATCGATGGAGAGCTGCGCGCCGGAGACCGGGCGTCCCGCAGTGCTGCTTTCGAGTAACATGTGGAGCTTGGCGCGCAATTCCTGCGGCTCGAAGGCCGGGGAGAGGGTTGCCCATTGGGGGCTGGCGAATGGGGGCGCGGTCTGACCGGTCTGGAGCCAGAGGACGGGGGCGCTTGCCGTAAAGCGGGATGCCGTATCCCCAAGAACGCAGTCGTCACCGACGATCAGCGCCACACAGGCGCGGGCGGCGGACGGTTTGTGGCGAAATTCCTCAGGCGAAAGACATTCAACCGCGTAACCATCACTCAAGACGATGGCCAGCGTTTCGCGGACGGCAGGAGAGCTATGGATGACGCAGACGCGCGGACTCTCCACTCAACTTCCTCCTCCCCTTCGTGCCGGCGACAATACCCCCAGACAAACCTCGCAGGTCTACTCCTATTTCTTTTCGGGAAAGTCAATTGGCAGTTGGAGATTTGTCGCCAATGCTGCCTGGCACACGGGTGGATGAGCGAACGCAGAATTCGCTTGAAAAAGTTTAAACTGCCATGGTAACAGTCCAAGGCTGGTAAGAAGCGCGGCAGGGACGAAAAATTCCCGTTTTGGAGATGGTTGCCCGGGAGCCGTCGTTCAAGGCGGATGGCAACGTCGGCCTGTGGCGGTGGTTGAGCAGGCGCGCACGGAAACGAGGACGACGTGGGAACGGCAGTGGAGTCGAGTGCGGTGGCGAAGGCGGAGAGCGAGATCAGCGGCGACGATGGCCAAATCGTTGTGCTGCAGCCGCATGTCGTCGAGAACGCCGGCCACGTCCTCGGCAACATGTTCCAGCGGATTTATCATCTCGTTGAGCGCACCCATGCTGGCGACGTGGCCATGGCCGTCGATCTGGACAGCAGCATTCGCCGGCTGGAGGCCTTTCTTCAATTGCTGATGGACTATGTCGCGCCGCTGTCG
>CAZTDK010001033.1:0-2236 GCA_964611965.1 uncultured Binatia bacterium (SeqCode)
GCGCTCCATATCAGCACGCTGCAGCCGTTTCAGCTCGTCAACGACCTCCAGATGGAGTTCGGAGACATGGGCCGCACCAACGAAGATCTGAGCTTGCTGTGGGAGGTGGATCCGGGCACGCCGCCACTGCATACCGATCGCGCCAAGCTGAGCTCGATCGTACGTAATCTCGTCAACAATGCTCTCAAGTTCACGTCCGCGGGCAGTGTGAGGGTCTCGATCGGATATGATTCTCAAAGGGGAGTGCACCGCATCGAGGTCGCCGACACCGGGTGTGGGATTTCTGCTGAGGCCATCCCGCATATTTTCAAACGATTCTATCGTGATCCACACACCAACCCGGCAACTGGATTCGGCTTTGGTCTCTTCGTCGTCAAATGCTTCACAGATCTCCTCGGTGGCTCCATCGAGGTGACCAGCCAACTGGGTCGTGGGACGTGCTTTACCGTGAAGCTCCCGCGCTTGACGGAGGCACCTGAGAAGCAACCGGCCGCCAGGGAACCGAACGCGCCACCATTGCAACTCGTGCACACGCGCGGCAACACACGGGATGCCACCGCGAGTTGATCATGCAGCGATTGGCGGTGTGCATCCCTCTTGTGTTGGTTACGATGGCGTGCGTCCCGCCGTCCGTTGCACCCCCGCATGCGCCGGAGGTCACTGTGGCCCGGGCGCGTGTTGAAAACCTCGTGGGTCAACATGTACGCTGGGGCGGCCAAGTCGCCTGCGTCACGCCCACGGAGCGTGAGACCTGCTTCGAAGTCATGGACCGGCCGCTCGCACGCGACGGCGAGCCGCTCCACACCGAGCAAACCGGCGGTCGCTTCCTGGCATGTACACCGCAATTCTATCCGCGCGGGCTCTATGAAGGGCAAGATGTCACCGTCACCGGCACGCTTGAACCGCCGGTAATTGGAGAGCTGGACGGCTTAGACCATCGCTACCCGCGAGTCGCCGTCGGGGCGCTCAACTTCTGGCCGCAGCCCCCCGCCTCCGTCGTCGACCACGACGGCGCGCGCTGGTGGCAGCCGCCGGGCCAAGGGTCGCAAGGCTACTGGTGGTAAGTGGTCGCAACGACTGAACCGACTCGCCAGGAGGTTCTGCCCGTTACCAACGAGGGATCCGGCGTCGTCGGTTTCACTGCAGCAAGGGCTTGCCATCCGCGCCGGTCACCCGCTGCAGCGCTTTCACTTCCTTCTCCACGACCGCCTTCGGCAATGGCGCGTACTGCAAGTCGGGCGCAAGCTTCTGGCCGTCGTGCAACATCCAGTTGATGAACTGGACGAGTGTCTTTCCTTTTTCGGCATCCTTCTGCTGCTCGTACACCAGTAACCACGTCATTCCAGAAATCGGATAAGCCCCGGCACCCGGAGCGTTGGTGATCATCACACGAAAGTCATCGGGCATTTGGTTCGCATAGCCTGCAGCGGCCGCGGTGACCGACTCGAGGGAGGGCTTCACGAATGCACCCGATTGATTCTTCACGTCGCCAAACGGCAACTTGTTCGACAACGCGTAGATCAACTCGACATAACCAATTGAGTTCGGCGACTGCTTTACCAGCCCGGTCACGCCTTCGTTTCCCTTGCCGCCGAGACCCACCGGCCAATTGACCGAGGTGCTCTTACCGACCTTTGCTTCCCACGCCTGGCTCACCTTGCTGAGATAATCGGTGAAAATGTACGTCGTGCCGCTGCCGTCGGAACGGTGGACGACGACGATGTCCTGGTTGGGCAAGGCAACGCCCGGATTGGCTCCGGCGAGAGCGGGATCGTTCCATTTGGTGATCTTGCCGAGGTAGATGCCGGCGACGGCTTCCGGGGTGAGCTTGAGTGCACCCGAAACGCCGTCGATGTTGTAGGTGAGCACCACGGCACCCATGACGGTGGGGAAATGCAGCAGGTGTCCGGGCGCGGCCTTGAGTTGCTCCTCCGTCAGCGGCCCGTCCGAGGCGCCGAAATCCACGGTCTGATCGGTGATCTGCTTGATGCCGCCGCCGCTACCGATTGACTGGTAGTTGAAGCGCACGGCGGGATCGACCTTTATGTACTCGTTGAACCACTTCGCATAGATCGGGTATGGGAAGGTTGCGCCGGCGCCGTTGAGTTGCAGCTGCGCCGGCACCGCGGCGGCCAGCAGCGCCGACGCGATCACACTGAAGAGGGCTGAGCCGAACACTTTCATCATCGTCGTTTCTCCCATGGTTGGCCAAGCGGTGGGTACCAGTGCCGCTTTC
>CAZTDK010001034.1:0-2225 GCA_964611965.1 uncultured Binatia bacterium (SeqCode)
GGCACAAATGAGCGGCGCCGATATCGAGCGCTACCTGCGCGGGAAGTCGACGATCGAGGTCCTCACCGCCTACCCGCCCATCGCGCACGTCGATATGATCGACATGCCGAAGGTATTCCGCGACGGCGTCGTGCTGCCCGCCGAGGATCCACTACAGCGTCTCGGACAGCCCGACGGGTACAACCACGTACCGGTCATCTTCGGCACCAACCGTGACGAAAACAAGCTGTTCATGCAAGGCGACTCGCAGCTGGTGCATCGCATCCTGTGGATCATTCCGCGCATCCGCGACGAACGCCATTACAACCTCATGGCGGAGTACATGGCAAAGATGTGGAAGGCCAACGGCGCCGACGAGCCGGCAACGGCAATCCAGAGTACGGCCGGTGCGAGCGTCTTCGTGTATCGTTTCGATTGGAACGAGGAGCCGCGCGTTCTGGGCACGGATCTGTCGGTGCTTCTCGGCGCCGCGCACGCCTTCGAGATCCCCTTCGTCTTCGGACACTTCGATCTCGGCCGCGAGGGCAACATGATCTTCACCACGGAAAATGAGCCGGGACGCAAGGCGCTTAGCGCGCAGATGATGTCGTACTGGGCCGAGTTTGCGTACACCGGCGCGCCCAGTCGCGGCCGCAACGACCACCTGCCTGAATGGACACCGTGGAATGAGAGTGCGGCGGCCCCGAAGTTCATGATCTTCGACACCGCCGCAGGCGGCGGCGTGCGCATGTCCAGCGACACCGTCACCACCGCCAGCGTCCTCGCCGCCATTGACGACGATCCACGCCTGCCGACACAACGGGACAAATGCATGATCTATCGTGACTTGGCACAGTGGTCGCGGAACTTCACGCGCAAGGATTATCCAACCGCCGGACGTCAGGGCTGCGCGGCGTATCCGATCGACGCATACCCGTGGGGGTGACAGGCCGGTGGTTAGCGTCACTCTCGGGGAGAAGGCGCCGACAGGCATTTGCATTGCGCTCTGAGCATTGCCACCGAGCGCGGCGGGATTTTCAACTGCGGTGGCAGGCGCGCAAAACTGTCGAGGCCCCATGATCAAGTGCCGTGATTTGGCACCTGTGGCGGCGACGGGCAGAAATTCGTCGGACCACTCATAGCTCCTCGTTCCGCACTGTTTCGAACTCACCTCTTTGTATGCTGGCGTAGATAGTGCTTGGTGACACCGCCTGAGAAGACAACGGACGGGGTGATCGGTGATCGGAAGAGGACTGGGACAGAGTAATCGGGAGCTGCAGAGTTCGGTACGAACGCAGGCAACCAGAGTTGACGGCGGTTTCAAAGCGCGTGGCGTTCTTTCTCCGCCAGCGACACGAGTCCTCGCGGGTCCGTACCAGAGCGGTCGGCTACGACGCCTTGGCATCCGGCCGTCGGCCTGGGTAATCGCCCTTGGTGCTCTGCTATGCGTCGGTACGCTCGTGCCTCGACGCGCACTCGCGGCTTCGGTTGTCGAAACGTACTACGTGCCGATTCCTGAGGATCAATTGCGCACCGTTATGGTGGCGCTGCAGGGATCCTCGATCGGCACGACGATGACCAGTGTGACCTCGATCGTGGTCACTGGCGACAATACGGTCATCTATTTCGACCACTGGGAGGACGGTTACGAGGTCGACATCGAACACCCGACGCAGGCCAGCACCCGGGTCTGGGGTGACGGCAACATCGCCAACGGCTGCGCACCGGGTCATGCCTGCGCCACCAATGCGGACGATGTCCTCACGGCAGGTGAAGTCATCGCGCTCCGCAACGATGTCGTCCTGCCGCGCAACCCGAGCAACCTGTTCTACGACGGTCACGACAAGTTCGCGGCGACGAAAGCGTTGGCCGTCACCCGCGCCGGCTGGGCAGTGAACCCCGGCACCGTGCTGGCCAGCGCCGTCGACGTGCCGGCGGTGCGGGACTACGGCACGACCTTCAAGATTCCAGTCGGCCAGAACATCACGACCGGCTCGATGTACGGATACGTCGGCGCGGTGATCATGGCGGCGCAGGACGGCACCGCCGTCACCATCGACATCGACGGCGGCGGGGCCACCGCGCCGTTCACAGTCACCCTGAATCAGGGACAAAGCTATCAAGTCAGTGGGGGGATCCAAGTGGGCGCGACTGTCAGCGCCACGAAGCCGGTGATGGTGCAAGCCATCACCGGCAGGATCAATGGAAACTACGAATCGCGCTCCTACACCATCGCACCAACGACC
>CAZTDK010001035.1:0-2224 GCA_964611965.1 uncultured Binatia bacterium (SeqCode)
ACGCCGCCGCGCCCCCGGCTTCACCGGCACGAAGCCGTCGAAGGCAAAGCGATCGGTCGGCAGACCGGCGACGCTCAACGCCGCCGCCACCGCCGACGGACCGGGCACCGCCTCGACGCGTACGCCCGCCGCGATCGCCGCCTGCACGAGACGATATCCCGGATCGGCAATACCCGGCGTACCGGCGTCGGAGATCAGCGCCACGCTCTTTCCGTTCTTCAGCGCCTCCACCAACTGTGGGGCTTTGCGGCGCTCGATCTGATCGTAGTAACTAGTCAGCGGCGTCGCGATCTCAAAGTGCCGCAACAGGTTGCGGCTGTGCCGCGTGTCCTCGGCGGCGATCACGCCAACCTCCTTGAGCACCCGCAGCGCCCGCAACGTTATGTCTTCCAAGTTGCCCAACGGCGTGGCGACGACGTACAGGGTGCCCTGCTTGATTGAAGATCTCATGGAACCGCCGATGTCGCCGATGCACGCTGATTCAAAATTGGTTCACTACGCGCTTGACGTCAACTCTCGGGGTACCAAAGTTGATCAACAAGCACACCTTGAAGCCAGTCGCCTTCAGGTAGTTCAAGCACTGCGCGAGGTGCACTTCGTCTAGGGCTTTCACCGCTTTGAGCTCCACCAGAACGCAACGCGCGACGAGAAGATCGGCCACGTATTCGCCCACCACGACTCCATCGTAACAAAACCTCCAGTAGGCCTTGCTGATCGACATCGATCCCCGCCTTCCGGATCTCGTGGGTCAGGGCGTTTCCATAGACCTTTTCGAGGAACCCATGTCCAAGGGTGTTTCCCACCTTGTACGCGCACCCAATAATTCTGGCCGTAATCTCATCGAGGTATCGGCGTGCGTCGGCGTCCATCTGCGGTTTCGTCCCGTTCATCGCCCCCAGTCGCGAGCGTAGCGGAAGTCCCGATCGATGGTTCGGTTCGACACTTTGGCAATCACCGGCAGGCGGCGTTTGAACTGCGACGTGCGCACCATGTCGCCGACGCGCCGCACAAAGGATTCGGAGAAGCCAGCAGCGTGAAGCTCGGCGCGCGAGTAGCGCAGGTCAACCATGAGGTAGAGCAGCGCGTCGACCTCGGCATAGCCGAACCCGAGCTCGGCCTCGTCGGTCTGCCCCTTCCACAAGTCGGCCGACGGCTGCTTGTGCACGATCGCATCCGGGACGCCGACATGCGCCGCAAGCGCCCACACCTGCGTCTTGTACAGATCGCCGAGCGGGTTGATCGCCGAAGCCATGTCGCCATACAGCGTGCCGTAGCCGAGCAGCAGCTCGGTCTTGTTGCTGGTGCCGAGGACCAGCGCTTTCCAGCGCGCCGAGTGGTCATAGAGGATGGTCATGCGCTCGCGCGCCATCTTGTTGCCGCGGCGCATGTTGTCGGCATCGGGGAAGCGCGTGAAGTAGGCGTCGACCTGCGGCGTGACCTCGACTTCGAGCGCAGGGATGCCGGTGCGTGCGACGACCAGATCGGCATGCGCCACGCTCTCCGCGCTGGAGGTCCGGTACGGCATCTTGATGGCCAGGACGTTCGCCGCCCCCAGTGCCGCGGCGGCCAGTGTGGCGCTGAGCGCGGAATCGACGCCGCCCGACAGCCCCACGACGACGCGCTCGACGCCGACCTTGCGCACTTCGTCGCGGATGAACGCCGTCAAGATACGTTGCAACAGCGCCGGGTTGGTGGGAATCGCCAGCGGTTGTACGCCCGCGCTAGCCGCCTTGTCGGTTGCGGCCTTCATTTCTTCCTGCGCTCTCCTTTGGCGCGCCGGAGAGGACCAGGGTGCGAGCGCGGCCTCGTATCCGCAGCTTGTGGCCGTGCGTCTCCAGCCGTCCACCGCTCAGCTTGCCGTCCGCTGGTCGCCGCATCGTCGCGCTGCCGAATGCGCAGCAGCTCGTTGATGGTGAGGTCGAGGTTCTCGTCGCGCAGCAGCGGCGAGACAACGCGTTGCCGACGTGCCGCCTTCAGATTGATCTGCGCCGCAATCAGGTCCTCGTCGTAGTATTTTGCCTTCGCCAGGCGCACGCCATTGGGATCGACGATCTCCGACCCGCCCCAGAAGCCGACGCCGTCTTCGAAGCCGACCCGGTTGGCGTAGACGATGAACAGCGAAAAGGTCTGCGCGTACATCGAGTTCAGCAGCTCCCAGTAGCGCGCGTTGTTGTCTTGTGGCTGCTCGTCCGTAAGGCCGCGCAGCGGGCTGGTCGATGGGCAG
>CAZTDK010001036.1:0-2219 GCA_964611965.1 uncultured Binatia bacterium (SeqCode)
CGGATACCCGGTGACATCGTAGTAGTGCTTGGTGATGTCGAGGGGATGCTCGGCGGCAAACAGATGGAAGCGCAAGCCGTCGCCGCTCTGCTGCGCCGTGCCGTAGGTGATTTCGACCAGATCGGCGGCCTGGGTGGCGACGTCGAACTGCCCGACGCGCTTGCTTTCAACGAACAGACCCCAGCCGCGCGTGCCGATGAGCAGCGGGATCGGGATGTGCGCCTCGTTGTCCATGCTCTCGCTCTCGGCGTCGATCTCGATCTGCATGGGGCGGATCTTGCCGCGCTGATTGACGTCGTCCTCCCACTCCCCGAGGCCGTAGAATGCTTCGCTGGCCGAGGCCCGCGGTCGCAGCCGTATCCACGCGATCGGCGATTGCCCGGGCAGTAGCTCGGGCACCAGCGTGGCGGCGAAACGCCCAGTGGCGCCGGCGCTCAACGTCAGCGTGGCGCCGCGGTCGTCGTCGAAGCGCAGGTGGATGAGGATGACGTCGGTCGATGCCGAGAGCACGGACGCAGCGATCACTTTTCGCCAGCGCAGGCTCTTGGGTAGGACCGGTGGAAACAGCGGGCCGTGGTCTTCGAGGAAATACGGGTCATAACTGGCGCGGTCATCGAGCGCATCGACGGTGCCGAGCTGAAAGGCGTCGGTCGGCAAGGTGAGTAACACCTCACCACGGCGTGTCAGCGTCAGACTGCGGTGATCGCCGGCGACGGTGAGCGCATAGTCGCCCGTAACCAGGCTCGCAGCCGCTCCTACGGGACAACCGATCAAGGCGTACTGCACCGCGGCGACGATCTCGTCGATGGTGATGACGTGATCGCCGTTGCTGTCGCCGAGCAGGCAGCGGCTCGCCGGCGCACCCTCGAGCGCGCTGTCCACCATGGTCACCAGCTCGTCGACACCGACCACCGTATTGCCGTCGCAGTCGCCGGTGCACTCGGCGACGTCGATGCCGTCGCCGGCCGTCGGCGGGACGCTGATCGCAGCGTCGGCGCGCGCAACCAAGACAACGGCAACGACGAGCGCCAGAATGTGGGCGAATGGGCGACCGCTCCGGCGACCCGAATCATGGGGATGCGACATTGGGGATCTGTTTACACTGTCTGCGGTTGGTGCGGCAATCTGCTTTCCTCGAATCCCTCCGCAAGCAGGGGTCTTCCCAATCGGTATTGGCTTGGCGAACGTGACTCTCCCCAAGAGCTATGGCGGTGACACGCATCGGTACACGTCGATGAAGCGCCGTCCGCCCTGCTCTTGTCTCCGGACGGATCGCGGTTCTATCACGGTCTTGAGTAATAAGGTTGTTTGAACGACCGACGCGGTATTTTCCGTCGATACCTATACGCAGATTAGTTTGATTTTACCCAGACGTTCGTGCGCGACTCTCGTTTTGTGGGAGCAGCGACAGACACTGTCCAGCGCCTTGGCGCAACTCGATGCGACGGACGGCGAGCGTGGAGCCCACTTGCGTCGGCAGCATCGTCGACCTCGGAGCACATTCCTTGGCGGGACCCGCCAAGACTATAGCTACGGCGGCATTGTGTTGGGTGCCAGCGGTCAGATCTACGTGGCAGCAACCAGCACCGGCCCGTGGGGTGACGGTGTCCCTCCGTTCAGCGGCACAGGCAGCGGGTTCGTCGCCGACCTGGATGCAACCGGGGCGTTGGTGTGGAATGGTTTTGTACCTGGCAGCGTGTGGGACATAACCATCGACGGGAGCGGCGCCCTGTACCTTACGGGACAAGGGTCGACCTCCTTTGGTTCCCCTGTCCGGCCGTACACCGGCAACCAGGATGGGTTCGTGGTGAAGATGGCCGATGTCGGGGTGCTCGATACACCGACACCGACCCAGACGTCACCGCCAACCTCGACCCGAACGCAGACCAGCACGCGCACCCCAACCGCGACGCCAACGAAGAGCAGCATCTGGACCGGGGCCGTCGATAATCTCTGGTCCAATCCTGGAAACTGGGGCGGCAGGCTGCCAGTCGCCGAAGATACCCTCATCTTTCCGGCTGGAGCACAGCACCTCACTAACATCAATGACCTGCCCGTCAACACGACGTTCTCGAGCATCGTTCTGAATGGTGGCAACTATGACCTCGGGGGTAACCAGATTGGATTGCGCAACGGGATCAGCGGGAATGGGGCGAACAATACGATCGACTTGCCTCTGCAACTGCTGGGCACGCAGGCGATCAACGGTACCGGTCTCG
>CAZTDK010001037.1:0-2215 GCA_964611965.1 uncultured Binatia bacterium (SeqCode)
TAGTTTTTTCAACAAACCAGGAACACAATTACCTTTCCCGTCACATTTGTCAGACAATGTGCAAGGATTTCCGTCTTCGCATGCGGTACCTCTCGGAGCAGGACTCGTAACAATCGACGACGTGGCTTCATCGCAGGTCGCTTCCTGGCACGACGATATGATCGATAATGGGCATTGACCGAACTGGAGGTCGCCGCAAAATACGCAACGCCCACAAGCGTCGCATTTGCTATTCGCTCCACACTTTTGGCCTTTGGGGTAAAGGGGGTAGGCATGCGGCGTAAGGAGTGGCTCCGACACGAATTTGGTGCCAACTATCGGACACAAAGGAGGCCTAAGCCCGTTGGTGGGTAGTTGATTGCTGTACCCCCCAATCTGAAGGCGCACCCCTGAACCAGGGCAAGAACGATCAAAAGGGCGTACAATTGTAGCAGTCCGAGGTTCTGATCTGATTTCATAATCGGCCTCCCCGTTTCGAGAACATGAGTTGAGTCAAAATGTATTTATCCCATACCCTTCGTTGGTCCGCAAATGTTTTACGGTCGAATGGGGAATGCGTTTGTTGGCAGCCGAAGTGGCCGCCAAGCTGACAGCCACGGCGATGGGGCAAGATACTTTTGACAACCAACATCTGGCCGCGCTGCCCTGTTCGCGGCTTTCCTCTGGGTGGCCGATACTTGATGGACCGGTCTCCTCCCAAGTTGACGCGGTGCTGGCCGCAGCCGCTGGGCCGAGGTCGGGGCGCCCATCACGAACCGGTCGACCACTGACTGTTCCGGTCCGAATTTGGTCCGAATATTCGTTCCAACTCGGCTATGAAATGCGTCTCGCCGTGCACTGTTGACGGTGCCGGGAATCTCGTCTTTTCGCGTTGGTTTGTATTGAGTCGGGCGCTGCGAGACGTATCAGAGCGGCTGTTAACCGAGTTGTCGCTGGTTCGAGTCCGGCCCGGGGAGTCAATAAATCGGGGGGTTGGCCCGCAAAGGCCAGCCCCCTGGTGTTTCTTGAAGGAATTTCGTTCGAGGTGTGCGCCGGTGCTCAACCAATTGGCGCTCGTGGCCGGAAACGGCCACTGCGTGTGAGAGATGAATCAGGCCCGCTTGCGGCGCCTACTTGACCAGGCGATGCCCACCCCACCGAGGGCCAACCCCAGCACAAACAATGTGGAATGGCCCATGGTAGGCGCAAGCTTGGGCGCAACGCAGGTGCCGTCAGGCGCGCAGACGAGGCCCTGCTGGCACAGCCCGTCGTTCGGAACGCCTGGACACTGACGGGTGGCCTCGATGCAGCTTCCGAAAATCAGGCATCCTTGGACGGCCGCGGGGCATCTATCCACGACCCCGGTCGAGCACATGCCGATCGAGGTGTCGCAGTGCTCGGCGCCATTGCAGAATATGCCGTCATCACAGTCGCTGTCCGTCGTACAACTTACCGCCCACGTTCGGGCACCTCCCGCCGTCAGCAGGAGCGCCACCATCAACCCGATCCCAATGCGTGTCATCGCGGCCTGTAATACGCCAAACGACGGCGGGAATCAAAGGAGCCGAGCGACAAATCTCGACCCTCGCGACAACCTAGACCCGCCCACCGAACATTCGGTCGAGCGTGCAGGGGGCCTCTTGCCGAGAAGATGCTCATGCCGTCCACCCTTGGGCACGCACGGCCTCGAATTGTGATCCAGTTACGGCAATGGCGTCGTTCCCGCGCAATAGGTCAGGCCGTTGCCGCTCTCGACAAAGGTGATCACTCGGTCGGCCAGGCTGCTCTGTGCGGTGGCATCCAAACACGCTGGACAGATGGCGGGCGTGCGCGCCAGCAGCTTGGTGGTCGCGTTGTCGTATGCGGCCCGACAGGAGACGGGTTTGCCGGTCCCTTGTTCGCAGGCCTCCTCGTTGAATACCTTTTGCTTGCTGTGCGTGGCGTTGTACCCCGTCCTGCCGCTATACCCCGTTCCCTGGTCAGTTGGTCCTATGGCCGTCGTGAGGCATGCCGCCGCAAGGCTAACCAAAAAAGGCTCAGCAAGTGGAAGTCCATGACGAGTGATGCCTGTGCCCAAGCTATTCTAGGCGCGGGAGCGATCCGATGCTTGGATTTTATGCGCCCACTGCCGGTGTGCAGCAGCAAGCTGCTGCGGCTCGGTGCGGAGGGCGTCGAAAACCCTCCTACACGGTCACATCTGGTCCAAAAATCGGCTACGGAGGCCCGACGAATCCGT
>CAZTDK010001038.1:0-2214 GCA_964611965.1 uncultured Binatia bacterium (SeqCode)
GGATCATCCAGGTTTTCAATGCCTGGGCTGCCCGTGTCTACTACCATGGGTGTCTTGGACTTTCTTCTCGGACTTTCTCATGGGTGTCTCGGACTTTTCTCTCATGAGGCTGCAAGCTGCAATTTTAACCTCGCAATCGCGCGTCTCTTGGCGCTCGGAGCGGATCCGCGCCAGATCGATTCGCATGGTTGCACACCAGAGCAGCTGGCGGAGGACTGTGGATTTGATGAAAGCGTGGCGGTGTTCAAGGCGGCTCGGGCGGAGACATAACAAGCGGCTGCTGGCGACCGCGGCGAGGCTTCCGGCTTTGTACGCCGCGGCGCCAGAGCCGCAGCGTTCGGCTGCGCCAGAGCCGTGCCGTGACGGTTGACGCCAGGCCGGAGGCAGGCGTACGGTGCGGTCATGAACTATCGGGATTTGATCACCATCGAACCCGGCAAACGCAGCGGGAAGCCGTGTATTCGCGGGCTCCGCATCACGGTGTACGACGTTCTTGAGTATCTCGCTTCAGGTATGTCTGAGGATGAGATTCTCAGCGACTTTCCCGATCTTACCCGGGCGGACATCCGCGCCTGCTTGGCTTTTGCAGCGGATCGGGAGCGACGACTCCTTGAGATTCCGCCAACGTGAAACTGCTCTTCGACCAGAACCTGTCGCACCGGCTCGCGCGCTCCCTGGCAGATATCTTTCCCAACAGCGACCACGTTCGCAGTGTCGGGCTTGGTCACGCGGACGACGATGCCGTCTGGCAGTACGCGGCGGCGCAGGGGTTCATCATCGTCTCCAAAGATTCGGACTTTCATCAGCTGAGTTTTCTGCGCGGCCACCCGCCCAAAGTGGTGTGGCTACGCCGAGGGAATTGTTCCACCGACGAGATTGAATCCTTGCTCCGGCAGCATGAGGTCCACTTGCGCGCCTTCGAACAAGACCCCGACGCGTCCTTTAGGAAGGGTGGTCCAGCCGCCGATCAGGTTCAACGTCGTCTTCAGGACATTGGGCAGAGATGCCTGGAGGCTGTAGGTGCCGAACCAGGCCATCCACTGGCCGCGCAAAAGGACGCGCGCCAGTGATGGTAGGAAGTTCGGCATTGGCTCGCATGCACCTGAAGAAGCTATTCGTAGTTCTCGCGGTATGCCTACTGTCGGGCTGCACGCTGAGATACAAGGCGTCGTCTCCATGGGAGGACTCGGTTTTACGCAAATCCGTTTTCAACGTGTACCCTCTCGACGTTGTTCGCGAGCCTACGAAGTTTAACGGGACCCTCGTAGCTTGGGCCGGCATCATAGAGACGGCGACCTTTCATGAATCCTCCGGCACGCCGATGGTCGAGTTCCGGATTCAGCATCATTTCTTCGATTGGGCAATGGACGGAACGACTCGTAAGTACTGGCTTTCGCCCAAAGGCGAGGGCGTAATCTGCGCGACTTGGCCGCTTAAGCCTGAATGGAGCATCGTGCAGCTGAGGCAGCTGATACAACCCGGAGACATGGTGGTCGTCTATGGGTACCCGAAGTCTATTCGCGAAGACGGCGCAATAGATTTCGGCCAAGCCGAGTACGTTCGACACATTCCGAAGGACTGGTTTCGCACCGACGTTCTGGAGTATGGGCGGCCAGGTGATCCCGTAAGATCACTGAGTCTCGGGCTGTAGATGCATTTCTCTCACACCGCGCCGAACATCAGCGTCCAGCGGACGCGCCGAAAGACGCGCGCCGCTGAAGCGTTGGCGTTCGGCGCCGGGCGCCCGCGGGGGAAGACGCCGTCGCAGCTCACCGACTTCTATCTGGGCGTGGGCGTCAACGACCGCACCAACCGCGCCGCTTTGGTCCGCCTCTCGTCGTCCTTCGTCGAGCGCCACGTCGAGGACGATTTCTTCACGCTCCACCATCTCACGCACATGGGCGGCTAAGGGGGTGCGATTCCGTTGAGCTTGTGCACCGCATCAACATGATCAAACTTGCACAGTGCGGCTCTACCGCCGTACGTGCCCCACGTGCCAGCCCGATGGTCAACAATTTCGACCAGCGCGGCCACGTCCGGCCCGGTGCGGGCGCGGCCCTGCGGCCGTTCATGCCGGCTACCCGCCCGTTGCCGTGATACTGTCGAGCCGGGTCTGAATGAGTCGCTGCAGCACGGCCACCACGATCGCCATCGAGAAGGCTAACCCGGATAATTCACGCGAGCCCCTAAAAACTCAGCCCCAACCGTGTTAAC
>CAZTDK010001039.1:0-2205 GCA_964611965.1 uncultured Binatia bacterium (SeqCode)
AATTATCCATCGTATGGAGGGTCATGTACCCCGCGCTGTTCGGCTTGGTGGAGTTGGCGCGGACAAACCCGAAGGCGATTGGTGCTCCGTTGCACGAGAAATCCGGATGTTGACTACAGTCGATCGAAGCCGAGCCCGGGGCGCCAGATAGGAGGCAGAAATTAGCCGGGGGTAGGGATGGATAGGTTATCGCCGTGCAAGTTGGCGAGGTCCCCGTGACCACCAAGGAATCGGGAATGTAGAAACTCCCTCCTTGCAGCAGAGCGGGCCCCGTCCCTTGGCCGGCACTGCTGCTGTCGTTGAGAAGGTCTTTCGTGTCTTCCGAGTAGGCGAGCGAAGGGATTGCCCCAAGGATGCCTGGGTCGTACGGAGCCGCATTCGTGAAAATGTGAACCCCCCAAACAACCCCCTCCACTGAAAGACTTGGGTTGAGGGTAATGCTAACGTCCCGGTCGGCCCCGCCGGCGGGGCATCCGTTGGAGGTGTCGAACGTCCCCGTCGTCATTCCGCCAGTCCCGGCTGTGAAAGGCGTGAGCATCCAATCCGCATTGGCAAAAGACTCATCTCGGAGCTCGACGCATGTCGGCGTAGGCGTGGGCGTGAAAGTAGGGCTATTGATGGGTGTGAACGTCGGCGTTGGCGTCGGGCAATCACAGAGTGGGACTATCAATCGTAGGTAATCAACCGCGGTATCGTCCTGAATGTAAATATCCAGAGATCGATTGGCGTCGAGACCCGGCAGCAGGTTCACTGCCGGTCCTGACAGACTCGGAAGATTGTCCAACTGCAAGGCGAACACATTGCCTGTCGGCAACGGATAGTTGCCCAGTACCCATTGCGATCCGAGCAACGCGGGAAGGCCCGTGTTCCCGCTTCCGAAGAAAGCGCTCCAGTGAGTGCCCACAAGGTGGCCGCCAGGGTCAACGAAGCCCAAGGTGACGGCATCGTTGTCGCTACCGACAGCTGCGTCAGGGAGCGGCAGCGCGCGAAATT
The DNA here is from genome assembly GCA_964611965.1 of uncultured Binatia bacterium (SeqCode). Taxonomy (GTDB): domain Bacteria; phylum Desulfobacterota; class Binatia; order HRBIN30; family HRBIN30; genus CAZTDK01. The sequence continues at coordinate 994 of CAZTDK010001039.1, forward strand.
CCAGACTTGCCGCTGTGACGCAGCTGTCTTGCGGGAGGATGAACGTATGGCCGAAATGCCGATCTGTTGAAGTGGTATCGAAGTCCACAGGGGGCGGGCTCGATCCCATCAGCGTTTGCAGTCCTGCACTGGGAAAGGCCGGTTCGACACCGTTCGCAAGGCTGAAGCTGTCATCAACCCCCGCCTCGACGAGGACGTCGCGGCAAAGTCCCGCGGCCCGGGCCGCGGGGAACCCGGTGAGCAGCGCGAAGAGCATGCCCAGCATTCCGAAAGCTGGGGTAACCACCTGCCGGCCACCCCTGGGGCCGCTGGAGAAATGCATCATTCCCCCCCTTCGCCTGTAGCGTATAGTGAAGTGCGTTTGTTGCCGCCTTTTTTGTTTCGTTGGTGATGGTAGCGCGGAATTTGGAGTACTGTCAATGTCAATAGGATGCCAAAACCAGCATGCCGCCGCTCCTGAGCCTACCCGGCTTGCCGCTGACCGTTCGTCTGGTAGAGAAGATCGCGATGCCCGACGCACCAATTCAACCAATCAACCCCGCAACCGAAGAGACCCTGGCCAACTTCGAGCCATCGACCCCACCGCAAATCGAACACGCGCTGTGCAGTGCTGAGACGGCGTATCGCCCATGGTGCCGCACATGGTTCGCCGAGCGCGGCGCGCCGATGCACACGGCTGCGGCCTACCTGCGCGAGCATCAGGGACGCCTGGCCGCCGTCATCACCGCCGAGATGGGTAAGCCGATCGTCGAAGCAGAGGCCGAGGTCGAGAAGTGTGCCTGGAACTGTGAGTTCTATGCCGACAACGCGGCGCGCTTCCTGGCCGACGAGCCGCATCCGTCGAACGCGACCGAGAGCTACGTGGAATTCACGCCGCTGGGGACCGTGCTGGCCATCATGCCGTGGAACTTCCCCTTCTGGCAGCTGTTCCGCTTCGCGGCCCCGGCGCTGATGGCGGGGAACACGGCGATCCTGAAGCATCCGTCGAACGTGCCCCAGTGTGCGCTGGCGATCGAAGAGGTGTTTCGGGCCAGCGGTTTCCGGACGGCGTATTCCGTACGTTGCTGATTTCCGGAGGCTCGGCGACTCGGTTGATCGATGATCGGCGCATTGTGGCGGTGACGCTTACCGGCAGCGACGAGGCGGGACGGCGCGTGGGTGAGGCGGCTGGGCGGGCGATCAAGAAGACGGTGCTCGAGCTTGGCGGCTCCG
>CAZTDK010001040.1:0-2205 GCA_964611965.1 uncultured Binatia bacterium (SeqCode)
CGGCACCCTGGTGAAGGTGTGCTCGTGGTACGACAACGAGTGGGGCTTCTCGAAACGCATGGGCGATGTGACGCGTTTCATCGGCGGCGCGCTCTGAAAAAGAACGGGTGCGTGCTCGTGATCGGGCTCGTTGAGAGGTATGAAGAGTCCATTGACGAGCGCAGCTCCAACTTACGAACACGAGCCCGATGCACGAGCTAATCGCCAGACCGGCTTGCCATGCGTAGCATCGATCAACTCGACCTTGCCAAGAAGCGCGTCTTCATTCGCGTCGACTTCAATGTCCCACTGAGGGACGGCGTGGTGACCGATGCGACCCGCATCGAAGCGGCGCTACCGACCTTGCGTTACGCGCGCGAGCACGGCGCGCGCCTCGTGCTCGCGTCCCATCTGGGACGGCCGAAGGGGAAGCCAAAGCCCGAGCTTACCTTGGCGCCAGTTGCCAAGAAGCTGTCGGAGCTGTTCGGCCAGGCGGTCACGTTGGCTCCCGACTGCGTCGGGGCGGAAGCGGAGCGGCTGGCGAATGGGCTGGCGCCGGGCGCGGTCCTGCTCCTGGAGAACCTGCGTTTCCATCCCGAAGAGGAAGCCAACGACGACGGTTTCTCGCAACAGCTGGCTCGGCTGGCGGACGTGTATGTGAACGATGCGTTCGGGACCGCCCATCGGGCGCACGCCTCCACCGCGGGCATGGTGCGCTATGTTGCCGCCCATGGCGCCGGGTTCTTGCTGCAGAAGGAGTGCGACTATCTCGGCAAGGTGCTGCAGGCTCCGGAGCGGCCGCTGGTGGCGATTCTGGGTGGCGCCAAGGTGTCGGACAAGGTTGCCGTCATCGACCATCTGCTCACCACGGTCGATGCCTTGCTGATCGGCGGAGCCATGGCGTACACCTTCCTGAAGGCGCAGGGTGTCGCCGTGGGCGGCTCGTTGGTGGAGGCCGATCGTCTCGACACGGCGGCGCGTCTCCTCGAGCAGGCGCGCGGGCGCGGCATGCAGCTTTTGCTGCCGGTCGACCATCGCGTCTCGGGCTCGCCGAAGGGTGATCAGCCTGTGCAGATCGTCGGGCAGACGATTCCCGATGGCATGCTCGGCGTCGACATCGGTCCGGAGACCGAACGGCGCTTCGCCGCCGAAGTTGCGCGGGCGAAGACCGTTTTCTGGAACGGGCCGATGGGTATCTTCGAGATCCCTGCGTTCAGTCACGGTACCACGGCGATGGTGGATGCGCTGGTGAGCAGTGGGGCGCTGACCATTGTCGGTGGTGGCGATTCGGTCGCCGCGGTGATGCAGTCCGGCAAGGCCGACAAGATCTCGCATATCTCGACGGGTGGTGGCGCGTCGCTCGAGTTTCTCGAAGGGCGGACGCTGCCTGGCCTCGCGGCGCTGGAGGATTGATGGCGCGCGTCCCACTGATTGCCGGCAATTGGAAGATGCACGGCACGCGGTCAGAGGCAGTGGCGCTGGCCGAAGGCATCAAGGCTGCCGTTCCGCGTATATCGGGATGCGAGATATTGCTGGCGCCGCCGTTCACCGTCTTGGAAACCGTGGCCCATGTTCTCCAGGGAACGCCGCTGCTGCTCGCGGCGCAGAATCTCCATTGGGAAGCCAAGGGCGCGTTCACCGGCGAGGTATCCGCGACGATGGTGCGCGATGCCGGCTGCACGCATGTGATCATTGGTCACTCCGAGCGTCGCCACCTCTTCGGCGAGACGGACGAGACCGTGGCGAAGAAAGTCGCCAGCGCACAGGCCGGCGGCCTCGTCCCAATCGTCTGTGTGGGCGAAACACTCGAGCAGCGCGAAGGTGGAGAGACGTTGGCGGTGATCGGCCGGCAGCTACGCGGCGGATTGCTCGGTCGGGATGCAGCTGCTATACGCGCCCTAGTCATTGCATACGAGCCCGTATGGGCCATCGGTACGGGCCGGGTCGCCACTCCGGAACAGGCACAAGAGGTGCACGCATTCATCCGCGAGACCCTCGTCGACTTGGCGGGTGCGGCGACGAAAGATGTGTGCCGGGTTCTCTACGGCGGCAGCGTCAAGCCGGACAATATCGACGCGCTGATGCGGCAACCGGACATCGATGGAGCCCTGGTCGGCGGGGCGAGCTTGCAGGTGGAATCGTTCGTGCGTATCGCTAAGTTTGTCGTGTGAGGTCAATATGGCAACGGTCGTGACAATCCTTCATATCATCGCCTGCACGTTTCTG
>CAZTDK010001041.1:0-2205 GCA_964611965.1 uncultured Binatia bacterium (SeqCode)
CGTTGGTCTCCGTGACGCCTAGATGCGTCAGTGCCTGCAGCGCTTCCTGATGGCGCTGTTCTCCGTACTGGATGAAATCGGCCGTCGATGTGTGGGCCCGCTGGACCTCGCGGCGCACGCCGTCGACATAGCCGTCGCCGTTGGTGACGAAGACGACGCGCACCTGGCCGTCGGTTGCCAGCACGCGCTGGATCAATCCCCCGGCGGCCAGCGTTTCGTCGTCCGGGTGGGGCGCGAAGACCAGCAGACGCAGGTGCCGTGGCACTTCCAACTCCTGCGACGTCAGCAACCGGGTGATATTGGCGTTTGGCAGGTGAATCTGTGGCGGCGTTGGGTTTGCCTGGGTGTCGAGGTGCGGTCGTACGACGACGCCGTTGAGTGAAGGTTGGGGAGCCGCACCCGCTTCGGAGGCCCGCGCGCCACGTGGCCCTACCAGCACCATCGTCAAGACGATGCCGGCGCAGCTCGCCAACCGCAGGCAATGAATATACCGCTGCATCACTACTTCGCCTCCGAACAGACTCATTGCAATTTTTTTGGTGGGTCCGCGACTGCGGCAACGGTTTCGCTGAGCTTGCGGTCGATCGCCCGGGCATGCAATTGCGCCTCGATGCGCGTAAACAACTCGCGCTTGTTGATCGGCTTCGTCAGATACTCACTGACGCCCAGGGTCATGCCCCGTGCGCGGGTCTCCATGTCGTCTTTCGCGGTGAGCAGGATAACCGGAATTTCGCGCAATGCTTCATCTTGCCGCAGACGTTCACACACCTCGAGACCACTCATCTCGGGCATCATGACGTCGAGCAAGATCACATCCATCGGCCGGGTGTGCAAGCTGTCCAAAGCAGCGGCGCCGCTCGACGCGCTGGCGGTGTCGTATCCCTCGCGCCCCAGCATGAGTGTCAAGATCTCAACGGCGTGGGGATCATCGTCCACAATCAGAATCTGGCCCTTTGTCTTATCCATCGGTCGCGCCCCTTTGCTGCTATGCCGCCGAGATCACGTAGATTGCTGCCGAGATCACGTGGCTATGCCGCCGAGATCACATACCCTTGAGCACTCCCCGTGCCATTTTCCTTGCGGCGCAGTTTCGCGACCAACGTTGTTCTTTTCAGGCCCAACAGCCGTGCCGCGGCCTGCTTGTTGCCTTTCGTTCGTCGCAGGGCTTCATCAATCAGTCGATATTCAAACTCTTCAACTGCCTGGTTGAGATCGATGCCTTCTTCGGTCAGGGTCGGTCGCGGGATCTTCTTGTCGGAAATAAAGGAGCGAATGTTGGGTGGCAGATTGTCGATGCGAATGATCCCATCGTCGCTCAGGATTACCATGCGTTCGATGAGGTTCTCCAACTCACGCACGTTACCCGGCCAGTCGTACTCCCACAGGTGCACCATCGCGTCATCGGCGATGCGTACCGGCTGGCTGAGGCGTTGCTGGTTGTGCTTATCGAGGAAGTGGTGCACGAGCAACGGAATGTCCGAGCGCCGCTCGCGCAAGGGCGGTACGGTGATCGGAATGACCTGGAGGCGATAGAAAAGATCCTCTCGAAAGCGGCCTTTTTCGACCTCTGCGGCCAAATCGCGGTTGCTCGCGGCGAGCACCCGAACGTCGGTGCGGATCGTTCGGTCTGCGCCGACCGGCCGGATCTCTCGCTCTTGCAGGACTCGCAGCAGCTTGACCTGCAGTGCGGTGCTCATCTCGCCGATCTCGTCCAGGAAGATGGTGCCCCCGTTGGCCAACTGAAACAGGCCCATTCGTGCACCGACCGCTCCCGTGAACGCACCTTTCTCGTGCCCGAACATTTCAGTTTCCAGTAACTCCGATGGAATCGCTCCACAATTGACAGCGATGAAGGGATTGCTTGAGCGCCGACTGTTGGTGTGGATGAAACGCGCGATGAGCTCTTTCCCCGTGCCGCTTTCCCCAGCGATCAACACCGTTGAATCAGTCGGGGCGACCCGCTGGCAGATATTGAGGATCTTCTCCATCACTGGATGCGACCCCTTCACCAAGAGATTGTCCATGGCCCTCCCAAACTCCCCCGAAATCACGCGTTAAAAAAGTAACAGATTGGCGAACGAACGCAAGCGATAACCCCGGAGCGGGGCTACATTTGCAGCCACCCAGCGCAAGTTATATGTGAAATCGGCAAACGGAAAGGGGAAATATGCGCGCTGACGGTCGCAACGCAACGCAGCTTCGGAC
>CAZTDK010001042.1:0-2202 GCA_964611965.1 uncultured Binatia bacterium (SeqCode)
GTTAACACGGTTGGGGCTGAGTTTTTAGGGGCTCGCGTGAATTATCCGGGTTAGGTCTACCTCGTCGCACCTCCGCCGCCACCGACAGAGGTCACGAAAGCACGAAGAGACAGAGTATCGCGCTCATTCACTTTCGTGACTGCGAGATCTCGTGTGCGCTGATGGGGCTCTGGTTAGAACTCGAGGATCTGCTTCGAGAGGATCTGCAGGTCGGTGCTCATCTCGTACACGATCGGCACCCCGGTCGCGAGGTTGAGCTCCAGCACTTGCTCCTTCGTCAGCTGATCGAGATGCATGACGATGGAGCGCAGGCTATTGCCGTGCGCCGAGACGAGGATGTTCTTGCCGGCGCGCACGTCGGGCGCGATATGCGAGTCGTAGTATGGCAGCGTCCGCGCCGCCGTGTCCTTGAGGCTTTCGCCACCCGGTGGAGCAATATCGTAGCCGCGGCGCCACAAATGCACTTGCTCCTTGCCGTACTTCTCGGCGGTTTCCGCCTTGTTGAGACCCTGGAGGTTGCCGTAGTGGCGTTCATTGAGCGCCTGGTCGCGTTCGACGGGAATCTGCTCCTGGCCGATCACCGCGAGCACAATCGCCAGCGTCTCTATGGCGCGTTGCAGCGCCGACGTATACGCCTTATCGAAATGGATGCCGCGCAGCTTTTCGCCGGCGCGGCGCGCCTCCTCGCGACCTCTATCGGTCAACGGAACGTCGGTCCAGCCGGTGAACCGATTTTCCAGGTTCCACTGCGATTCCCCGTGGCGAAGCAGTACGAGCTGCGGCATGGGCCTTCCCTCCTCAGTATCCGGGCGCCAGAGATTGATCAGATGTCACGCCGGAGTCAAACAGTTGTCCCTGCATGCCGTCCGGATTCTAAACCGACCCGTACGGGGCGCCCCTCTCATTCCGAATGCTACGCGCGTTCAAGGACAGTTGGCTCATCGACCTTGACCAGCATGATCGTCCCGGCCAAGAGATACACTACGACTGTGGCGAACACTACCGGATAGCCCCAGTTGTGCCCCAGCCGATTGAACGTGTCCAGCAGCACCCCGCCGATGCCCGGCGCCAGCACCTGCGGAAAGGCTCCGGCGATGCCCCAGATGCCCATATATTTCGCCGCGGCGTCGCCCTTCGGCAGCAGTGCCAACGCCAGCGCCCAGTCGGCGGTGAAATATGCCCCGTAACAGAGCCCGAAGAGGGCGCCGGTGAGCAGCGCACTGCTGAAGTGGTCGATCACGACAAAAGCGACGCAGACCAAGGCCAGCCCGGCGCTCGAGCCGTACACCCACGGCTTGCGCCGCTGCTGCCGGTCGACGATGTAGCCGACGATCAGCGAGCTCGGCAGCGTGGTCAGGGACGAGACGGCAAACAAATACCCGAGTCGGGCGTTGGCTTCCGCGATATCCGTGAACCCTAAATAGTCACGCACATAGTACAGCAAGAATGTCACGATGGTATTGATTGCCAGCATATTGCACGCGCGCGCCCCCAGCAGCCAGGCGAAGCTGGCCTCCGCACGCACGTCGAAGGTGAAGGCGCGCCACAGCAGGGACTTGCCGGAGGCGTTCGGCGGCGTCGACGGGACGTCTTCGCGCACCTGCCACAGGGTGAACAGCATCGTGGCCACCGTCACCACAATGATCAGCAGCATCACGGGCAACATCGGCTGCGCGCGTAGGGCCGCGGGGAGGAAGAACAGCAACGCCCCGATCGCCGCCGCGGCGCCGGGTAGCGCGATCAAATATCCACCCAGGATCGCCCCAGCCAGACGGCCGAGAACCTCTGCAAAGCCGGCGAACCCGGTCGCCCTGCCCTTTTGAAGGTCCGGAACTTGATCGGGAATCAAGGCCGTATACGGGCTACCAGCGGCGTTGGCGCAGAGCTGCACCGCGAGGAATGCGAGGATGAAGGTCGCCAGGGTGTGCGTCCCGATCAGCGCGAGTAAGGCAACGCAGTTGAACACGATCCCCACGGCAAGAAACGGCCGGCGCCGCCCCCACGGAAGGCGCGACTCGTCACTCAATACGCCAACGAGCGGTCCGGTGAGCATGGCCACAAGCGCGCCGCAGACCGTCACCAGCCCAAGAACGCTCCCCTTGGTGTCCTCGCTCGCAAAGCTCAACACGCGTGTCGGCACCACGTTGTTGTTTATAATGGTCCAGTGGAACGACAACGCGCTCCACATGACGGTCAGCGCCG
>CAZTDK010001043.1:0-2202 GCA_964611965.1 uncultured Binatia bacterium (SeqCode)
CCATTCTGATGTTGTCGTTGGCGATCACGGTGCTGGGCATCGTGTCGCTGCGCCGCCTGCCGGTCGACTTGTTCCCGCGCATCAATCTGCCGATCGTCCAGGTCGGGACCATCTACAAGGGCGCCGGCGTCAAGGACATCGAGAAGAGCATCACCTACCCGATCGAGAAGGCGGTCAGCTCGGTGAGCGACGTCGAGCACGTCGAGTCACGCTCCAAGCAGGGCATCTCGGTGGTGCAAGTGTGGTTCAACTGGGGAGCCAACATCGACGCCGGCGAGGTCGAGTCGATCCAGAAGATCCAGGCCATCATGGCGGCCCTGCCCACCGGCGTGCAACAGCCGTTCGTCGTCAAGTTCGACCTCTCGAACATTCCGGTGCTGCTGGTCACGCTCTCCGGCGACGGCTACGACGAGAAGCAGCTGTACGACATCGCCTACAACACCATCGAGCCGCAGCTCGAGCATCTGCCCCACGTCGCCTCGGCCAGCGTCGAGGGCGGCAAGATCCGTCAGATCACCGTCGATCTGGATCGCGAGTCGATCCAAGCCAAGCTCATCAGCGTGGAAAGCGTCATCAACGCGGTCGCCGACTCGAACCTGATCCTCGCGTCGGGCGACTTGAAAACCGGGACGCTCGACTACAACGTCTTTACCAACAATCAGTTCGACGTCGTGAAGCCGATGGAGGACATCGTCGTCCGCACGGTCAACGGCGTTCCCATCCATCTGAAGGACATCGGCCGCGTTACCGACTCGTACCAGACGCAGACCTCCATCGTGCGCATGAACGGCCAGAAGGCCGTCTACCTGCGCATCAACAAGCAGCCGGGCACCAACACCCTCGAGGTTGTCGACGCGGTCAAGCGCGCGCTGCCCAACCTGCTGAACATTCCGAAAGGGCTGAACCTCGGCTTCTTCTTCGATCAGTCGGTGTACATCCGACAGTCGATCGAAGCGCTGACGCACGAGGCCCTGCAAGGCTCGGCGCTGGCGTTCCTGGTGATCTTGATTTTCCTGCAAAGCTTCACGTCGACATTGATCATCTCGCTGGCGATCCCGCTATCCATCCTGATGACCTTCATCTTCATGTACTTCGGCGACCAGACGCTGAATGTCTTCACCCTCGGCGGGCTGGCACTGGCCGTCGGTCGGCTGGTCGACGACTCCATCGTCGAGCTGGAAAACATCAACCGTCATCTGGCGATGGGAAAGACCCGCAAGCAGGCGGCGCTCGACGCCGCGCGCGAGGTGGCGATGCCGATCCTGGCGTCGACGGTGACGACGATCGTCGTGTTCTTCCCCGTCGTCTTCCTGGTCGGCGCGGGAAAGCTGCTGTTCGTGCCGCTGACCCTGACGATCTCGCTCGCACTGGTCGCCTCGTTCTGGATCTCACGGACGGTGACGCCGCTGCTGGCCGCCAAGCTGCTTCCCGAGCACGGCGCCCACCCGACCGGCCGCCTGGCACGGGGCGCCGAGCGCTTCTTTGAACACATCGACGATCTCTACCAGGCCGCGATCGGCTGGGCGCTGCGCCACCGCCGGACGGTGATTATTGGCACCCTCGCCATCTTTGCCGGCAGCCTACTCCTGGTGCCCCTGATCGGCTCCGAGTTTTTCCCGGTGACCGACGAAAGCCAGTTCCGCATCGTCGTCAAGGCGCCGGTGGGGACGCGCGTCGAAGAAACCGAGCGCCTGGTGAGTGGCATCGAGGACGCGTTGCGCGCCAACATCCCTCCCCACTCGCTGAAGGCAATCATCTCCAGCCTTGGACTGCCGTCCACCACGGCGTCGGTGTACAGCCCGAATACCGGCCCGCACTCGGCCAACATTCAGGTGGAGCTGGTCTCGCCCGAAGAGCGCGACAAAAGCACCGACGACCTGGTCAATGAGCTGCGCCCGAAGATCGTCAATCAGTTTCCGGGCGTGGCGATCTACTTCGATCCCGGCGGCATCGTGAAACGCATCCTGAATTTCGGCTCCGCCGCTCCCGTCGACGTCGAGATGATGGGCTACGATCTCACGGCGGCGCGCGCGCTCACGCAGGAAGTGCGCGGCGTCATGGGGAACATGCAGGGGCTGGCCGACATCCAGGTGAGCCGCGAAGAGGATTATCCGGAGCTCGACGTCGTCGTCGAGCGCGAGCAGGCGGCCCTGATCGGTCTCTCGGAGCGCCAGGTCGCCAACGCCGTGCTGTACTCGCTGT
>CAZTDK010001044.1:0-2195 GCA_964611965.1 uncultured Binatia bacterium (SeqCode)
GCTGCGATATGGTGTGCGTATCGTGCCGCTGTGGCGGCCGCGACACGACGCTGTCCGCCGCGCCCTCGGGTTGATGGCGCCAATGATCTTCGGCGCCGCTGTCTACCAGATCAACCTCCTCGTTGGGACGGTCCTGGCGTCGGTGTTGCCGCCGGGGAGTGTCTCGTACCTCTGGTATGCGGGCCGGGTGTTCGAGTTCCCGCTGGGGATTTTCACCGTGGCGCTCGGGACCGCGGCGTTGCCGAGCTTCGCGACGCAAGTGGCGCGCGGCGCGCACGACGAGCTGCGGCGGAGCTTACTGTTCTCGATCCGGCTCACCAATTTCATCGTGCTGCCGGCAACGGTCGGCATCATGGCACTCGCGACACCCATTACGTCCGTGCTGTTTCGTCGCGGCGCCTTTGGGTACGCGGAGTCGGTGCAGACTGCGCAGGCACTGGCCGCCTTCGCGGTGGGGTTGTGGTCGGTATCGATGGTGCGGTTGCTGGTGCCGGCTTTCTACGCCCTGCACGACACCCGCTCACCGGTGATCGCGGCAGCGTGCGGATTCATCGCGAACGCCTGCTTCAGCATCGTGCTCATGGGGCAGGTTCCAGCGGCGGGCGGCTCGCACCTTGCCGAAGCTATTGCCGCGCTGGCGCGTACCGTCTCGCTGTTCGACCTCCGACACGTGGGGTTGGCGCTTGCGGCATCGTTGTCCGCGACCGTCAACATGATCGTGCTGGCCGCGTTGCTGGGGCGCCACCTCGGTCCCGTTGGATTGGCGGAGGTGCTGCCATCCTTGGTTCGCAGCCTGCTGGCCTCGCTCGCCATGCTGCCGCTGCTTCACTATATCGCCGGTTGTGCCGACTGGGCGCAGAGCGGCGCGCTGCTCACACATGCCGCGGTACTGCTGGCCGCCATTGTCGGTGGCGGCGTGGTCTTTGCCGCGGTGGCGCTCGTGCTGGGTGGTGACGAGGTCCAAGCAGCGTTACGCCTCTTACGCCAGCGCGGGGCGCCTGCCGACAGACCGCAGTGACACGCGTTCAACACTTCCCGACGTCGAGATCCGCGTCGATCGGATCCTGCCGCGATTGGCAGCCTTCAATCGCGCTGCTGGCGCTCGTGCTGTTTCGCTTCTTCCCAGAGGTTGTTGAGGTCGGTCGCGGAGGTGGCGTGTACGTCTTGCTGGCGCTCGGTGAGCCGGCGTTCCATGTAGCGGAAGCGGCCAATGAAACGATCGCTAGCCCGCTGCAGCGCGTCCTCCGTCTGCAGGTCGAGGTGCCGGCCGAGCGAGGTGAGCGCGAACAGCAGGTCGCCAAGCTCGGCTTCGACGGCGCCAGGTTCGCCCAACGCAATGGCGGACTCCAGCTCCGCGAGCTCTTCCCGGACCTTCTCGAGCACGGCACCCGCAGTGTCCCAGTCGAACCCGACATGCGAGGCCTTTTCGCCGAGACGATGCGCGCGTAGCAGCGCCGGCATGGCGCGCGGTACGCCGGAAACCACCGAGTTGTCCTCGCGATGTTGGCGCTCCTCCCCCTTGATACGCGCCCAGTTGCGCAGCACTTCGGCGGAATCCTTCACTTCGGTGTTACTGAAGACATGCGGGTGGCGGCGGATCAGCTTTTCGTTGATGCCGCGAATCACATCTTCGATGTTGAACAACCCCTCCTCGCGCGCCATCTCGGAATGAAAGACGACCTGTAGAAGCAAGTCGCCGAGCTCAGCACGCAGATCGTCAGTGTTGTTGTCGTCGATGGCCTCCGCAACCTCATAGGCTTCCTCGATGACGTAGGGCTTGATGGACGCACGTGTCTGCTCGCGATCCCACGGGCACCCGCCCGGCCCCCGCAGCCGTTCCATGATGCGAACCAGCTCCGCAAATGTTTCCGTGACACCCATGACGGGTTCTGGCTATCTTACGCCCCACAACGAGTCAACGAGGCCTCGGAGACGCCGTCCGCAGGACCCGTCCGAAGGACCTTGCGAGTGGGATGCACACTGGTTACCGTGTCCGGATGGCACGAGTGGTGGTGTACACGACGCAATACTGTCCCTACTGTGTGCGTGCGAAGGCGTTGCTACGGCACAAGGGTGTGCCGTTCGAAGAGATCGATGTCGGCGAAGATGACGCGCTGCGGGAGCGGATGGTGGAAGCGTCCGGCCGCCGGACGGTGCCACAGATCTTTATCAATGATGCGCCGATCGGCGGTTTC
>CAZTDK010001045.1:0-2195 GCA_964611965.1 uncultured Binatia bacterium (SeqCode)
TGCCATCAGCGATCAGCCATCAGCCCGAGGCGCGACCATATGCTCGTTGGTCTGAGCGCGCCTCGTTAGTTGTCTTGTTGGGCAGACGGAGTACAAGCAGAGCAGAGGAGGATGACACATGAGAGCACGCATGCAACTGACGGTGACCGGCGCGGTGCTGAGCGCGCTCGTGGCGCTTCCGGGCTTCGCGCAGATGGGGATGAATGATCTGGGTGGTGCTGCCCAGAAGGCTGCCGGCGGCGCGCCAGGCGCGGCGGTGCCCGCGGATGCTGGCGCTCCCGCCGCCGCACCCGCAGGAGTTGCGGACCGCCTGTAGGGTGCCGCGGGTGTGGGCGCCAATACGGCGGTCGGCGAGGCCGCCAAAGGCGGCGACATGGGCGGCGCGGCGAAGAAAGGCGGCGCCGCCGGGGTGCAGGAGTATATGAAAGGATCGCAAGGCGGTGACGCCGCAGCCGCCGGCACGGGCGCAGGTGCGCCTGCGGCAGCGGGCGGCGACCAAGCGCCACCGGCGGCTGCTGACGAATAGCCGGCTGCTCAAAAAATCCGGCCGTGGGTCGCAGCGGTGCGCGCGGCAGGTGTCGAGCGCCGATGCCTGACTGTGTTTTGCCGTTGCCACCCACGGGGGATTGTGGTTCAACGCCGGAGCGCGAGTGACGTCAACGATGCGCGCAGCAGTTGTGTAGCCGCGAGCCGGGCTGGCGTCCGGCAGCGATCCGACGGGGAAGGATCGTTGCCAGGATCTCGCTCTGTATCGCCTGAAAGCACGCCGAGGGGAGACGGTATGCGTTCGAATCAACAGACGATGGGGATAGCCTGGCGGAGCGGCCTGACACTTGGTCTGGCTGTCTGGCTCGGGTCCGCTGCGGTTGCGCTGGCGGACGAAGTGACTTCGAAAGGGACGGTGCTGCACGGCAAGATCACCGCCGTCAGTGGTGCCGGCATCCAGTTCGACTCCGAGTACGGCAAAGGAACCCTCAGCATCAAGTGGCAGGACATCGAGGACCTCAAGACCGATGCTCCCTTTCAGGTGCTGTACGGCGAGGGCCAGGAGGCCGATGCGCCACTGCAGGGATTTCACGACGGGCAGTTGATGGTCGGCGCGACGGCGGTCGACACCGGCACGATTCAATCGGGGCACCCGGTGAGTGCCGCGGGCCTGTCGTGGCGGGAGCGTATGCGCAGCAACTGGCGCTACTGGAACGGGCACTTCGATCTGGGGTTGAACGTGCAACAAAGCACGACTGATACGACGGGTCTGGTGGTCAGTTTCGGCACGGTACGCACCAAGGACCCGACGAAGTTCACGCTCGGTGCCGACTATCGGTACGGCACGGAGAAGAAGCAAGGCGAGTCGAAGACCGTTGTCCAGGACCAGTTGCTGGGTCTGGTGCGCGAAGACTACAGCTTCACGCCACGGGTCTACGGGTTCGCCTCCGGCGACGCCACCTACGATGCGATCCAGCGCTTGAGCATTCGCGGCGTGCCGAAGGTGGGCGTGGGGTACGTCTTCTGGGAACAGAAGCTCGACGAAGACCGGCGCAACTTCCTGCAAGGTGAAGTGGGTCCCAGCTGGGTGTATGAGAAGTACTTTGGCGGCGCCGACAAGGACTACTTCGCGATCGCCTTTGGCGCCCTGGCCGGCTACTACCTGCCGCTTGGCGCGCATTTCGATTGGCGTCTGGACTACCTGCCGGCCGTCGACAACTTCACGACGGATTATTTGTTGCGCACCGAAGGGGCGCTGACCGCACCGCTGATTGATCCGGTGAGCGCCAAGTTCGTCCTGCGCGACGAGTACAACAATACGCCGTCACCGGGCGCCAATCGCAATACCCTGTTCCTGACCCTCGGCCTCTCGGTCCTCTGGTGAAATGCGTCTCCAAGCGAGCGCGCTTCGAGCAGCCTTGATGAGGCAGGCTGCTTCTCCGTTTGTTGGCGTGACAGAAAGAAAGCTCACGCAAAGGCGCAAAGCCGCCAAGGACGCAGAAAACCGAGAGATCCTTGCTCAAGAAGATCCCTCATGAGGAATGATCTTGTTCACCTCCGCCGCCGCCAGGACGGCCGCTCCCGTCTCCAAACGCCCGCTCGGACTCATCCCGACCTTCTTGATCGCCATACCGCCTCCCCTTTTCTGCCCATGTTTTGGACATGACCCAATTGAGATGCGGCGGGTACAAAGCACACGATGTGCCGGA
>CAZTDK010001046.1:0-2193 GCA_964611965.1 uncultured Binatia bacterium (SeqCode)
GACATGATCTATCTGGGCATGCAGATCATGGTTGAAGGGCTGGCGCTGGCGGCCTTCGGCTTGATGCGTTTCACGCAACCCGACGAGCCGTTGATCCAGCAGATCACCAGCTACGTCATGCGCGATGAGGCGCGCCACGTCGCCTTCGGCGTGCTCTCGCTGCAGGATCTGTACACCAAGGAGATGTCGTCCACCGAGCTCAAGGTACGCGAGGAATTCGTCATCGAGGCGACGATGCTGATGCGTGACCGCTTGCTGATGGAAGAAGTGTGGGAGCGCATCGGGCTTGATCCGAAAATCTGGTTGCCCTGGTCGTTGAGCACGCCGTTCATGGTCGGCTTCCGGCAGATCTTGTTTTCCAAGATCGTCCCCAATTTGCGGCGGCTCGGGCTGCTGACGCCGAAGGTGCGCGCCAAGTTCGCCGAGCTGAATATCCTGGAGTTCGAGTCGATGCCCGACTCGACGACGGAAGAGGAAACCGCCATACCGCCGGCGTTGCTGACCCTCTTCATGCGCCTCCAACAGGCGGGCGTGCAGATTCCTGGGCTGACAGCTGTGTCATAGTCCCCCGCGGCAGCGAAGATTTTCATCCGGACACGAAGGTGTCCTCTCCCGCGCGTCTTTTCGGCGTGGGAGAGGGGAGGGTGCTCGTCCGTCCGTACACATTCCAGCATGGTGCCTTCACCCCAACCCTCTCCCGAGCGGAAAAGACGCGCGGGAGAGGGGGACAGATGCCGTCAAAAATCGTCGCCGGCTGCATGTCCTTGGCTGCGGCGTAGGCGTGCGATGAGGCAAGGGAGTTTGCACGGCCGAAATGGGCGGCGTAGCCTGCGCGCGTGTCTGACGCCGCAGCGGCAATCGGAGAGCGGCGCGCGCGCCCGCGGAGTGTCGTTGGCGGCGCGTTGATCGTTGCGCTGACGCTGCTGGCGTATGCGCCGGCACTGCGGGGTGGGTTCGTTGCGGACGATGAGCAGTATCTGGCCGACAACAGCACGCTGCACGCCGTTGATGGGCTGCGGCGGATCTGGTTCGACCCCGCGGCCAGCCCGCAATATTACCCGCTGACGTTCACGACGTTCTGGATCGAACATCAGGTCTGGGGCCTCAACCCGTTGGGCTACCACGTCGTGAACGTGCTGCTGCACGCGGCCAATGCGCTGGCGCTCTGGCTGGTCCTGCACCGCCTCCGCATCCCCGGTGCCTGGCTCGCGTCCGCCATCTTTGCGCTGCATCCGGTGCATGTCGAATCGGTGGCCTGGATCGCCGAGCGCAAAGACGTATTGTCGGGACTGTTCTCTCTGCTGGCGGTGCTGGCGTGGGTGCGCTTCACCGCGACGCGCCGGTGGCGGGACTACTTGGTGGTGGGTCTCTGGTTCAGTGCGGCGCTGCTCAGCAAGACCGTGACCCTCACGCTGCCGCTGATTCTCTGGCTGCTCGTGCGGTGGCGCAAGCCCGCGCGTGTGCGCGCGCAGCTCCCGTGGCTGCTTTCCCTCCTTCCGCTCAGTGTTGCGGCGATCGGCCTGACGACGTGGTGTGAGCATCTGGTGGATCGCTCGGACACGGTCATGCGCACGCTCTCGCTCGGCGATCGTGTGCTGATCGCGGGGCGGGCGTTCTGGTTCTATCTCGGCAAGTTGCTCTGGCCGACGCCGCTCATGCCCTATTATCCGCGCTGGCACGTCGATACGGCCGCGCTCTGGCAGTATCTCTTCCCGCTGAGCGCCGCCGCACTGGTCGCGGCGCTGTGGAGCTGTCGCAAGCGGTTCGGGAGTGGCCCGCTGGTTGCGATCGTGGTGTTCGTCGTTGCGCTGGCGCCGATCCTCGGCCTGGTCAATTTCAACTTCATGACCTTTGCCTACGTTGCCGATCACTTTCAGTATCTGCCCAGCATCGGCCCGATCGCATTGTTTGCAGCGGCGATGGTCCGGGGCAGCCGTGCCGCCGCACTGCCGCGCGTTGTGGCGCCAGTTGCGGCGGCGGCGCTGCTCGGCGTCCTTGGCCTGCTCACCTGGCGGCAGGCGCTGACCTATCGGGATGAAGAAACGCAGATGCGTGATTGCCTCGCGAAAAATCCGTCAGCCGCTGGGGCGCATTACAATCTCGGTACGGTGGTGCTGCGGCTGGTTGACCTCGATGCGTCGGGGGCAGACCTTCTCGCGGCGCTGCAGGAGAAGCCCGACTATGCCGACGCGC
>CAZTDK010001047.1:0-2183 GCA_964611965.1 uncultured Binatia bacterium (SeqCode)
TACCGGTCGATTGGACCGAAGGCTGTATCGCCGTCAGCGACGCCGATATCGAGTACTTGTACGATCGCGTACCGCTGGGCACGCGGGTGATCATCAGCGACTAAAAGCAGGGTGCTAGGGCGCTTGAGGTTGAGAAGTCGTTGCCGGCGAGTCAAGTTTCGTTTCCTCAAGCGCCCGCTGATGGCAGATGGCGTATCGCTGATCGTCGGAGCCATCGGCGATCAGCCATCAGCGCGAGGCGCGAGCACATGCTGGTTGGTCTGAGCCGCGCCTCGCTAGCAGTCTGTCGGACTAGGCAGCCCCTAGCGACGCAACGCGGAGCGGCCCATAGAAGAGACGCCGGCCGCAGGCCCTAGCCGCGGTAGTCTTTGCGCTCGATGCCGAACTTGTGCAGCTTCTGGTAGAAGTTCTGCCGCTGCAGTCCGGCTTCACGTGCCGCGCGGCTGACGTTGCCCTGATGGCGGCGCAGGCACTCCAGAATGTAGTAGCGCTCGAACTCGTCGCGGGCCGCACTGAAGGTCTTTCCCGGCGCCGTCGCTGTGCGGCTGACATCCATGCCGTTGTTCAGCTCGGACGGCAGGTCGGCGGCGGTCACGTCTTCGCCTTTCGCCAAGAGCGTGGCGCGCTCTACCGCATTCTCGAGCTCCCGTACGTTGCCCGGCCAGCGGTAGCGCCGCAGGATCTGTGCAGCCAGCGGCTCGATCCCTTTGAGATGCCCGCCGCGGTCGTGCTTGCGCAGGAAGTGGTGTGCCAGCGGCAGGATATCGTCGATGCGTTCGCGCAGCGGCGGCAAGCGCAGCGAGACGACATTGAGCCGGTAGAACAAGTCGGAGCGAAACTCGCCGGCGCTGATGCGTTCGGTAAGGTCGGCATTGGTCGCCGCCACCACCCGCACGTCGACGCGGATGGCGCGCTCGCCACCGACACGCTGCACCTCGCGCTCCTGCAGCATGCGCAGCAGCTTCACCTGCAGCCGCGGCAGCAGCTCGCTGATCTCATCGAGGAACAGCGTGCCGCCATCGGCCTGCTCGACCAGGCCTTTCTTCGTGCTGTGCGCACCGGTGAACGCGCCTTTCTCGTACCCGAACAGCTCGCTCTCCAGCAGCTCGGACGGAATGGCGCCACAGTTGATGGCCACGAACGGGCCGCCGCTGCGCGGCGATTGCGTATGCAAGGCGCGGGCGATGAGCTCCTTGCCGGTGCCGCTCTCTCCGGCGATCAGCACCGTGGCGCTGGAGTTGGCGACGCGCTCGACGACGCGGAACACCTCCTGCATGGGCGCGCTCACGCCAACGATGTTGGTCATGCCAAAGCGGCTGACCAGCTGCTCGCGCAGGTTGCGATTCTCTTGCAGCAAGCGAAAGTGCTGCAGCGCGCGCTCGACGTGTTGGCGCGCCTCGTCGTTGGAAAACGGCTTCTGCAAATAGTCGAACGCCCCGAACCGCATGGCTTCAACCGCCGTCTGGATGGTCGCGTACGCGGTCATGATCACCACGACCGTATTCGGGCTGAGCCGCCGGATTTCGCGCAACACATCGAGGCCGTTCATCCCCGGCATCATCAGGTCGACCAGCGCGAGCGCGTAGGAATTGCGGCCGAGCGCCTCGATCGCCTGCACTGGATCGGTGAACGTATCCACCGCCGTGTCGTCACGGTGCAAGGCGCGTCCCAAGGATCGGCACAAGTTCACTTCGTCATCGAGTAAGAGCAACGAGTGCTGCATATCACCTCATGAGGCCATGGGTCCCGGCGCGGCCGGCCTCGAGGCGCACCGGCAGCGTGATGGTAAACGTCGTACCGCGGCCGAGCTCGGAGGCGACGGTAATTTCTCCGCCGTGGCCGGCGATGATTCCATAGCTGACGGCGAGGCCGAGGCCGAACCCAGCGCCGCCCTTCTTGGTCGTATAGAAAGGATCGAAGATATGATCGAGGTCGTTGGGATGGATCCCGCTCCCCCGATCGGCGAACTCGATCACGACCTTGCGCTGCCCGCCGTCGATCGACTCGCCGCTGCGCACGGTCACTACACCCGGTCCGTCCATCGCATCGGCGGCATTGAGCAGCAGGTTCAAGAACACCTGTTGCATTTGCCGGGGATCCACCAGGAGCAACGGCAGATGTGGATCGAGCGCCCACGCGGCCTTCAGATTCTTCGCCCGCTCGTCGCGCACCACCAGGGCGAA
>CAZTDK010001048.1:0-2180 GCA_964611965.1 uncultured Binatia bacterium (SeqCode)
CACCATCCTCGTGGGTGTAGGAGATGGGTTCTGTGTTTGCCGGCACCCCTGTGCTAACGTTTGTTGCCAGCGCGTGGACCCCGGAGGTCTCACGCGCAGACGAAGGGAACTCGACATGCTGAAGCCTGCGAGGGCGCTACGATTCCTGGGCGGCATGGTCGTATTACTCATGCCGGCGTTGGCCCGCGGTGAAGGGTTTCTCGATTTCGCAATTGGTGGCGCGTTCACCCAAAAGAGCAACGTTACCTTCAAGTCAGGCGGATCCAGCGTCACTACCGAGGCCGATTTCGACGACTCATTCGCGACCGGCGTCCGCGGTGGGTACTGGTTTGATGGCCTGCCCTGGCTCGGCGTCGGCGGCATGGTGTCATACTTCCAACCGGACGTGAGGCCCGTAGGGGCCTCCGGATATGACAGCCGAAGCCTCGGCGTCGTCCCGATCAGTGCTTTGTTGATGCTGCGCGTGCCTTTGCTAGCCTCCAACGCCGTGCCACGCGGCCAGCTGCAACCGTATCTCGCCGTTGGGCCAGGTGCGTTTGTTACCGTGACCGACAACAATAACAACTACAACTATAACTACAACCACGGCTACCACTACAATTCCCAAAGCTCCGTCGACGTCGGTGTTGACGTGCATGCCGGCGCGACCTGGATGTTCACCTCGCGTTTCGGGATGTTCGGTGAGTATCGCTTCACCCATTACACCGCAAACATCGACGGGGATTCTTACTACAATAGGTATAACGTCAGTCTGGAATCGACGCTCGACACGAACCACGTCATGGCGGGGTTCGCCTGGCACTTCGACTGAGGCCCCGCAATTCCCAGCAGCCACGACACCCCGACACCGAAGTTCGCGAGGTTGGCGGCGGTCGCCAATCCGGTCGTATTGGTGGTAATCGTGTTGAGCGAGGCTTGGACGCCGGCGAGATTCGGTGCGTCGGCACCGTCCCGGCGGATATGCCGCTGAGTGTCTAGGAACTTGGCGTTCAGTCGCTCGGTACGGCGACCAATGTCAAGCAAGGGACCGTCGTCGCGCGCCGGATTCGCCAGCGACCCGACTCGACACCACCGCCATCCCACCACCGATTGCATCCGACCAACGAGGATCGTTTCTAAGCTGGAGACCTGGCCAACCCTGGTCCGAACACGTCCGCGCCGAGAAAATGGGCCCAAGGTGGTGCCGGGGTGGAATGCGATGGTGTTGGGGCGTCGGCTTGCCCTCTTTTTGTTTGACATCTTCGCTCGCGAAGCACGATAGTCCTACGCAGGTTCTACACGCGCACCTCGGCGCGAAGGGGGTCGTATGAAAAGCGTGGCAATCGTCTTGGCCCTGCTGCCGTTGGCAGCTTCGGCGGCAACGATCACGGTGAATACCGTGCGGGACAACACCATCGCTGGTAACGGCCAGTGCACGCTGCGCGAGGCCATCGCCAACGTCAACGCGGCGGCGGACACGACCAGCGGCGACTGCACGCCAGGCTCCGGTACAGGCGATACGATCACCTTCAGTCTTCGCGTGCCGGCCACGATCCAGCGGGACCCGACGCTCGGTGAGTTAACCGTGGAGCGGGACGTGAACATCGCGGGGCCTGCAAATGCGATGCTGCGCATCAGCGGCGCTGGTAAGACGCGTGTCTTCGAGATCGCGGCAGGTACGACACAGGTTTCCGATGTGACGATCTGGCGTGGAAACGCCGACCATGCGGGGGGTGTGTTGGTGGATAGCGGAGCCACTTTGAACCTGACGCACTGCACGCTCAGCGGAAACCAGGCTAAGGGCGGCGGCGGGGGCGGACTGTCCAACGCCGGTGGCACGGTCACGCTCACCAACTCCACGTTCAATGGTAACCAGGCGCGCTCCGGCAACGGCGGCGGCGTTCACAACGAAGGCATGATCACCCTTACCACCTGCATCTTCAATAGAAACCTGGCGTACCCCGGCGACGGCGGTGGCATCGAGAACGGCGGCACGCTCACGCTAAGCAACTGCACGTTCAGGGGGAATCACGCCCGCAGCGGCGGCGGCGGCGCCATCGACAGTCGGGGAACCGCTACGCTTACGAACTGTACCGTCAAGGGAAACCAAGCGGGAGTCGACGGGGGCGGCATCGGCAATAGCGGCACCGTCACCATTGGCAACTCCACCGTTAGTGGCAACCATGCGGGTATCAACGGCG
>CAZTDK010001049.1:0-2177 GCA_964611965.1 uncultured Binatia bacterium (SeqCode)
CGCTTTTTGGCATGGGGTGCGCATCGAAGAGTAATGGTGAATGCTAAATCGTGAAGGGTGAATAAATCACCATTCGCCATTCAACATTGATTTTCACGGCTGCAGCAGCTGGCCCTTCCAATCGCCCCGGCGTGTACGCACAAAGCGCTCGCGATGATGCAGGCGGTCCTTGTGACGCGTCCAAAACTCGATCGCCTCCGGCAACAGGCGATACCCCAACCAGCTTTCGGGACGGGGAACCGGCTGGCGCGCATAGCGCCGGCTGAGACTGCGCCAATGCGCCACCAGGACGCCGCGACTCGCGACTGGCGCGCTCTGCCGCGAGGCCAGCGCCGCCAGCTGGCTGGCGCGCGGACGCGTGGCCCAGTAGGCGTCGGCAACCCCTGCCGGCAGCACTTCAATGCGCCCCTCGATACGCACCTGCTTATCAATCTCATCCCAGTAAAATGCCAGGGCGGCGTGGGGGGTGCTCTTCAGCTCGCGCCCTTTGCGGCTCGCCGCGTTGGTAAAAAACACAAAGCCCTCGGCGTTCACCTGTTTCAGGAGCACAAACCGCACGGCGGGGCGCCCACGAGCGTCGGCAGTCGCCAACGCCATGGCCTCCGGTAGCGCAGTGCCGGCACGCCGGGCCTGCGCAAACCAACGCTGAAATCGGACGATTGGATCAGCGGACACTTGGCATGGCCCTCGTTGGCGCGGCGGACCTACGCAAGGTGCGTGCGCACGTATTCGAACGTGCGGCGCATGCCGTCCTCGAAACCGATCGTCGGTCGATAGTGGAGCAATCGCTCGGCTTTCTCGATCGAGGCCTGTGTGTGGCGGACGTCGCCGGAGCGCGGCGGGGTATGCTCGATCGTCACCTTGCGGCCGAGGAGTTTCTCGACGGTGTGCGCGATCTCCAAAACCGAATGACGCGAGTTACAGGCAATGTTGAACACTTCACCGCCCACGCCGGGGGTCCCGAGCGACAGCAGATTGGCCTGCACGACGTTGTCGATGTACGTAAAATCCCGCGACTGTTCCCCGTCGCCGTGAATGACGATCGGCTCCCCCTGCAGCGCCGCACGCATGAACAACGGCACAACGGCGGCATACTTCGATTCCGGGCTTTGCTTGGGCCCGAAGACGTTGAAGTATCGCAAGCTCACGGTCTCGAGACCGTAGAGATGCGAGAACGTCCGGCAGTAATGCTCCGCGGCAAGCTTGGCAACGGCGTACGGAGAAATCGGTGCCGGGGTCTGATTCTCGACCTTCGGCAGCGCGGGCGAATCGCCGTACGCCGACGATGAGGACGCATACACGACGCGTTGCACCGTCTTTGCCTCGCGCGCCGCAACCAGTAGTTGCAGGGTGCCGTGAGTATTGACCGCATCAGTGCTGAGTGGATCGTCAACCGAACGCGGCACCGAGCGCAGTGCCGCCTGATGGCTGATATGCGTCACGCCCTCGACGGCGCGGCGCAGCGCCGCCATGTCACGCAAGTCACCCTCGATGATCTCGACGTGGTCCTTGACCGCCGCGAGATTGGCCAGGTCGCCGGTTGAAAGATCGTCGAAGACGCGCACCCGTTCGCCCTTTTGTATCAACGCTTCCACCAGGTTGGAGCCGATGAAGCCCGCGCCGCCCGTCACCAAATACATAGACTCTCCTCTTCCCTCTTATTTTCCACTCGGCCGGGCCTGCAAGATCTCGCCCGCGTTCGCAACATTGACGCGCCGTGCCTTGGCCCGCCCGACGACTTTTCGTTCGAGCGCCTCAAATCCGTTGCCGACCAGCGTCTCAAGCACTCGGATACGCGCCTCGATGTCGAGATCATGTCGCTGCTTGCGATCCCCGTTGAGCGCGGCACGGCCGCCCTCCAGGAACGCGTTCCGGACCTTGTAGGCGGTCGTGTGACTGACCCGATAGTGCAGCCGGATCTCATCCAAGCTGCGCTCGCGCTTGATCAACTCCAACGCCAAAGCAAACTTCTCTTCGAGAGTCAATTTCTCTCGTGTCCTCATATAACCCCCTCAACGGGCCTGCGGCCATTGTCTTTTGTATTTCCCGCTCCCGTTGGTCGCTGTGCGGTGCCGTCGCAAACACTTGACTCACGTGGAATAGGTACGTGCTCGAAAGCACCTAGCCCTGATGTGACAGAAAAATTCCGGCTTTGAGGCGGCGCTTCATAATGAGAA
>CAZTDK010001050.1:0-2177 GCA_964611965.1 uncultured Binatia bacterium (SeqCode)
CGCGCCGTTCCTCTGGAACTTCGTCAACGCCATGGAAGGGGATCCCGAGTTGACCGCGGCCGTGGACAAAGTCGGCGTCCACTATCCCTGCAAGGAGGAGGGCTGCCCGTCGCCCGCCAACGCCCAAAACATCGGCAAACCCCTTTGGGCGAGCGAAAACAGCGGCGGTGACGACGGCCAGATGGCGCGGACCCTCAATCGGCAGTACCTGGACGGGAAGTTCACCTGCTTCATGAACTGGTCACTTATCGTGGCCTGCTCGGACCAGTTGGCCTACGGCGGCGGCGGCGGCTTCGTCGAGGCGCGCTGGCCCTGGTCGGGGCACTACCGGGTGAGCCGCAACGCCTGGACGGCCGCCCACACCACTCAGTTCACCGAGATCGGCTGGCACTACTTGGACAACGGGAGCGGTTACTTCACCTCGAGCTACCAGGATGGGACCTATGTGACGCTGGCCGCGCCCGACCTCAGCACCTACACCGTGGTCGTCGAGACCAGCGAGGCGGCGGTGGACCAGACCGTAGCCCTTACCTTCGCGCCGCAGCTGGCTTCTGCACCACTCCACGTCTGGACGACGGACATGCAGTCTCCCGACGAGGGGGACTGGTTCGTGAACACCTGCACCGCGCGGCCGGAGGGCGGCGTGGTACGCCTGACCCTCGCCCCGCATCACCTCTACACGCTGACCACGATGAGCGGCGGCGGCAAGATGCACACCACCATCCCCACCCAGACGCCCTTTCCCCTACCCTATTCGAACGACTTCGAGCACGACACGATTGGGAGGGAAGGACGCCACCTGGCCAACCAGCACGGCGCCTTCGCGGTCGAGCCCTGCGCGGGAGGCCGCGAAGGCCTCTGCGTCCAGCAAATGGCTCCTCAGTGGCCGAACCCGTGGCTGGCGCGCAATTCGCAGCCCTTCACGGTGATTGGCGACGCAAGCCTCTCCGACTACACCGTGACCGTGGACTTCCTACTCGACCAGGCAGGCGACGTGACCCTCTTCGGACGCTACGGAAATCAGGCTTACACGTTTCTCACGTATCACACCGGCTACCAGTTCCAGATCAATTCCGCCGGGACCTGGAGTATCACCCGCTCGACCAACTCGTCTGTTCAGGCCCTCGGACAGGGAACCAGCCCGGCGATCGAGCCCAACACTTGGCACACCGCTGCTTTCACCTTGCAGGGCTCAACGCTGACCGGCAAACTCGACGGCGTGACCCTCGGTAGTGTCGGGGACAGCGCTCATGGCACGGGTCTCGCGGGAATCGGATTCGGAGATGCAAGCAGCCCAGTCGCGCCGACGTCCGGCTGGTCGGCGAACCAGTTCGATAACCTGAGCATCACCGTGCCCTGAGACCAACGCGCGGGGGCGGCGGTGGCCCCGAGGACCACGGCCGCGGACCATCTCCGGATCCGCACGGTGGACGCTCGCCCGCAGGTACCGAAAGTGGACACCTGAAAGCCTATCCGGACAAAACGGCGCCCCAGTGGGACCCGATACAGCAGCTGGCCCGTGCTGCCGATCACTGCCACTACGCTGTTGGTGGAATGCAGATCGATCCCACTGTAGACTGCGTCCATCTGTACACCTCCTCGCCACGGGTTGGGTGTCGGTTCGCAAACTGCACCCTACAACCCGTGGGCCGAGGCCTTCCAGATGATCTTCAACTTCCCGTACCTGGCGGCACCACTTCGATGCGCTGTGGCCTGGCCGGCAACGCCTGATCGCCGTGCGGCGCACCGGCCTCACGGCTGAGCAGAAGACCCGCCTGGCCCTGTACGACAACCGCGGAGAGATGGTGCAGCAGATCAATACGGAGAGAGGAGGCAGCAGATCAATTGACCCTGGTACATGTAGCACTCGCGCGGCGTCGGGCAGGGCACGTGCGGGGCGCACGATCACCCGGCTGCACGCGCTGGTCGGCAGAGGGATAGCGGTTGTGGACTCGACGGGGGTGGGCGATCCGGTGCTCGAGGCGCTGCAGAAGAAGGGCGAGGGGGGCCTACGCGGGGTTCAAATTCACGAGCCCGAGCAAGCAGCAACTCATGGAAGGGCTGGCCGTCGCCATTCAGCAGCGGCACATCCGCTATCCGGACGGCGCGATCGTCCACGAGCTCGAGTCCTTCGGCTATACCTACACCCACACGGGGGTGCAGTACGCCGCACCCGA
>CAZTDK010001051.1:0-2174 GCA_964611965.1 uncultured Binatia bacterium (SeqCode)
AGCGGGATACATTGTCGGCGTCGGCCGGGTGGCGGGCAGCGCGGCGCGCAGCATCGATGGCGCCGGCCTGGTGCTGGCGCCGGGATTCATTGACTTGCACACGCACTACGACTGCCAGGTGTCGTGGGACCGCGCCCTCACCCCGTCGTGCTGGCACGGCGTGACCACCGTGGTCATGGGCAACTGCGGCTTTACCATCGCCCCGTGCAAACCCGCCGATCGCGAGCTGCTGATGCGCATGCTGCTGTACGTCGAGGGCATGCCAACCGAGGCGCTGCGTGCCGGAATCGATTGGCAGTGGGAAACGTTTCCGGAGTATCTCGACACGATCGAGCGTTGGCGGCCGGCGCTGAACGTCGCCGTCTTTGTCGGCCACGCCGCGATTCGGTACTACGTCATGGGCGCCGCGGCCACCGCGCGTGCCGCCAGCGACGACGAGTTGCAACGCATGCAGGACATCGTCCGCGACGCCATGCGTGCCGGCGCTTGCGGCTTCTCGACCTCGGAATCGCCGACCCATTTCTTCGGCGACGGTACGCCGGTGCCCAGCCGGGTGGCGCCGCGTGAGGAAATTCGCGCCCTGTGCTCGGTCCTGGGTGAATTCGGCCGCGGCATCACCGAGATCGCGCCGTTGCATTTGATCGGCGGCACGGACGACAAGTCTGACGATCAGCGCTTCTACGCCGATCTGGCGCGCGCCAGCGGCCGGCCGGTCACCTGGGCGCCGTTGCTGCACAACCAGTTCGACCCGCCGGGCGCCCTGCGTCTCATCGAGGAAGCGCACGCCGAGCAGGCGCGCGGCGGAGCGGTGGTCCCTTAGGTGGGTTGCCGGCCGCTGGAGGTGCGCATCAACTTCGCCGCCAGCAGCATCGCCACCGAAAACAATCCGTTCTGGAAACCCATCTTCCACAAGTCCGTCGACGCGCGGCGCGCGTTGCTGGCAAGCGCGGCGTTCCGTGACGAGCTCCGCAGCCTGTCGCCGCAGGGCGGCTGGGTGGCCGCGCTGGCGCCGTCCTGGGAACAGATCTTCGTGCGCTGGTCGCCCGTGGCCGCGCACGCCGAGTGGATCGATCACTCGGTCGCGCAAATCGCCGCGGCCCGCGACAACGATACCGTCGACACCCTGCTCGATCTCACTTTGGAGAGTGATCTCGCCTGCCAGTTCGGCATCCCGATTCTGAATACCGACGAGCGCGTTGTCGGCGAGCTCATCCGCCACCCGGCAGGCATCCTGGCACTGTCCGATGCTGGCGCCCACGTCGACACGCTGTCGGACCAGGGATTTACGACGTATTTGCTGTCGCACTGGGTGCGTGAGCTGCAGGCGTTGTCGCTCGAAGACGCGGTGCGTCTGCTCACCAGCGCGCCGGCACGGCTCTATGGGCTGAGCGGCCGCGGCGAGATTCGTCCCGGCTGCGCCGCGGATCTGGTACTCTTCGATCCCCTGCGGGTCGGATTGCAGCGTACCGAGCTGGTGGCGGATCTTCCCGGCGGGGCGTCGCGCCTGCTGCAACGCGCCGTCGGTGTCGAGTATGTCGTTGTGAATGGCGAGGTCCTGATCGAACGCGGGCGCGAAGCCGGAACACGCAGCGGGCAGATCTTGCGAGGTGCGAGCGCACGCGCGTGACGCCGGGACACTGAGGAGAATGCCGACGAGCGAGACCACACGCATTCACGACGTCGATGCTCCTCCACCGGTCTCCGGTCTTGGCCACGACCGTCGTGCTGACACTGCGGAGGATCTCAGGAGCCGCGTCCAAACGGGGCTGGGGATCATTTCCCTTGCCATCGTCGTGTCTGCGGCGAGCGACCTGTTCTTTCTGCGCTGGCAACGCCCGGCGCTCCATATTTTGCAGCTCGTGCAGTTGCTCATCGTGGCGGCGGCATACCTCGCCCTCCGCCGCTGCCCGCGGCAGCAGGTGGTCGGCCTCGCAGTGATGGCCGCGTGTGCACTCTATGGCGCTATGGCGGCTGCGGGTGTCGTCTCGCATGACGACCTGACCACGCCACTCGAGCTCAACGCCCTCACCGTTGGCACCGCCAGCTTGTTGCCGTGGGGAACGCTGGCGCAGCTCATCACGGTACTCGTCGCGACGGTCGCGATTGTGGCGACCGTCATCATGGTGCCCGACGGTTTCGATGTCGCCGCGGGCTATCCGACGCTGGTAGCCGCC
>CAZTDK010001052.1:0-2172 GCA_964611965.1 uncultured Binatia bacterium (SeqCode)
GTCGTAGCCCCCGCCAACACCCATCTGCGCAA
This sequence comes from uncultured Binatia bacterium (SeqCode), assembly GCA_964611965.1. Lineage (GTDB taxonomy): Bacteria > Desulfobacterota > Binatia > HRBIN30 > HRBIN30 > CAZTDK01. Next base: position 33 of record CAZTDK010001052.1, read on the forward strand.
AGACAACCTGGCCCATCTGCGCGAACATCCCGGCAAACTCGGCGTCGGAATCGGCGTACTGCGTGCCGCCGCGGAACTGCTGCTCGGCGTACGGGTGCGTGGCGCGTGACAGCGAACGCACCAATTGCTCGCACTGCGCGGGGGTCGTGGCAATGCCGGACTCGGCGCACAAGTCGGCAAAGATGCGCCACATGGAGGTGCGTGGATAGGCTAGCGTCCAGCCCACATCGAGAAAAACGGCACGAATCGTGGCCACCTATATTGCCTTCCTTCCAGAAATGAATTACCGACGCCGTTCCCCAACGCGTCGAACCGTACCAGACGGCGGCGCGGAACGGTATACGGTGCCCGCATGACTTATTTCGCCGCCTTGATCTTCGGCATTCTCCAGGGGGCCACAGAGCTCTTTCCAGTCTCGAGCTTGGGGCACAGTGTTCTGCTTCCCTGGATCGCCCGCTGGCACATTGATCAACACGACCCGTTGTTTCTGACCTTCCTGGTTCTCACCCACACGGCAACGGCGCTCGTGCTGTTTGGGTTCTTCGGGCGGGACTGGTTGCGGATCATTCGCGGTATGGGCATTTCGCTCCGTGAGCGGGTGGTCGCGGCGGACAACCCCGACGGCAAGCTCGGCTGGCTGCTCGTCGTGGCCACCGTGCCCGCGGGCGTCCTGGGTCTGTTGTTCGAGGAAGCCCTCAAGAATCTCTTCGCCGCTCCCGGCATCGTGGCTCTCGTGCTGGTCCTCAACGGCCTGATGCTTCTCGCCGCGGATGCGCTGCGGCGGAAGAAAGTTGCGCTTCCTCCTACCTCGCCGCTCGAGAGCGACCGGCGGCTGGCGACGCTCACCTGGAGACAAACGATCACGGTTGGCCTGCTGCAGTGCATCGCACTCCTCCCGGGATTTTCGCGGACCGGCGCAACGATTGCCGGCGGATTGTTGGCAGACCTGTCCTACGAGGACGCGGCGCGGTTCTCGTTCCTGCTCGCCACGCCGATCATTGGCGCAGCGTCAGTGCTGAAGCTTCCGGAGTTGCTGACCACCACGAATACCCAATTTTTTCTTGGGCCAATGTTGATCGGAGCACTCGCCGCCGGCGGCACCGCATATCTATCGGTACGATGGCTGCTGCACTATTTCGAAACCCAGACCCTCCGGCCGTTCGGCCTCTATTGCTGCGCGGTCGGCCTCGTCGTGCTCGCCTCGTTCGCCCTACTTTGAGGAGGGCCCGCCTGCGAACCAGGCGTACACGAACGCTCCAATGCCCAGGAGGAATGCCCCCAAGCCATGCTTGAAGTGGATCTTTGGCGAATCCGCCAAGTAGCCGGGGAAGGCATGCGGCAGCGACGAGGCAGGGACGCTCCAATAGACCGCTGCGAGCGCGAGGAAGACGACACCGAGCACGATGGAGACAATGGAGAGCAGTTTCCGTTGCATTTCGAGGCCGATACACTAGCGGTGACACAAAGGCAATCACCCGTGTTCCAAAAGTGCCTCGTCCTCACAATCCGGCACGGACGCCGCTCAGGCTGCGCACGATGCGATCACGCCCGTCCCAACCGGGCGGCGTTAGTTCGAGCGCATGCGCAAAGTCATCCGCCGCTCCGGCCAGATCGCCCTGCTGCTGTCGTACAAGGCCGCGGTTGTAGCACGCCATGACGTGCCGTGGATCGGCGTGTAACGCGGCACTGTAGTCGGCAATCGCGCCAGCGAGGTCGCCGCGCAGCTCGCGCGCATGACCGCGGTTGAACAGCGCGGTTGCGTGGTTTGGATTTAATTGAATGGCCGTGGTGTAGTCGGCGATGGCGGCGTCCAGATTGTCGCGCAGCCTTTCCTGCGCCAGCCCACGGTTGGTAAACGCGTAATAGTTCCCCGGATCGAGGCGTACCGCAGATTCCCACAGCGCCAGCGAGTTGCGCCAGATGCCACATTGACGCAACGTCTGCGCCCCCAGCAGCGCCAGCGCCGCACACGCAGCGGCCAGCACGACGGCGCGCTGCACCGCCCAGCGTTGTACAGCGGCCGCCACCAACGCGGCGGCCGGGAGGCACGCGAGATAGGTATATCGATCGGCGACCAACTGTGGGCCGACTTGCGTGAGCCCAAGCACCGGCGACACGATCAGGACATACACGCTCCACG
>CAZTDK010001053.1:0-2170 GCA_964611965.1 uncultured Binatia bacterium (SeqCode)
CGTTCAATTGGCAGGAGGCACCGGCGTGACGGTACGCATACCGGTGGCCAAGCCCGAATTGGGCGAGCCCGAGTGGCGCGCTGTGCGTGCCGTCATCGAGTCCGGCTGGGTCACGCAGGGGCCGAAGACCGCGGAATTCGAAGCGGCGATGGCCGAGCTGTGCGGCACACGTCATGCCGTGGCCGTCTCTTCGTGCACCACGGCGCTCCATTTGGCCCTGATCTGCTGCGGCGCCGGTGCCGGCGATGAAGTGATCGTCCCGTCCATGTCCTATATCGCCACGGCCAATGCGGTGGTGCATGCCGGCGCCACACCGGTATTTGCGGAAGTTGATCCGCGCACCTTCAACCTCGACTGCGCGGACGTGCAACGCCGCATCACGCCGCGCACCAAAGCCATCGTGCTGGTGCATCAACTCGGGGTACCGGCGGACATCGACGCCTTCGCCGCACTGGCGACGCAACACGGCGTGCAACTGGTCGAGGACGCCGCGTGCGCGATCGGCAGCTGCTACCACGGCCGGCCCCTCGGCGGCCACAGCGATCTGGTCTGCTTTTCCTTCCATCCACGTAAGGTCTTGACCACCGGCGACGGCGGCATGATCACGACCAACGCCGATGCGCTGGCGGCTCGGCTGCGGCTGCTGCGACACCACGGCATGAGCATATCCGACAGCGTGCGGCACCACGCCACCGCTGTCGTGCGCGAGTCGTACCTCGAGGTCGGCTACAATTACCGGATGACCGACATTCAAGCCGCCGTCGGGCTCGAGCAACTGAAGCGCCTCCCCGGAATTCTCACCCGTCGGCGCGCGCTGGCGGCGCGCTACGATGAAGCCTTCCGTGGTCACCGAGTCATCCAAGCGCCGTTCCTTCCCGAGGGGGTCGAGTGGAACGTGCAGTCCTATGCGGTACGGCTCACCGGCTTCGATGCAGCGCGCCGTGACGCGGTGATGCAGGCGTTGCTCGATCACGGCATCGCGTCGCGCCCCGGGGTGATGACCGCACATCGTGAACCGGCGTACGCGACACGCGCGCCCGTGTCGCTCCCAATCTCGGAAGCGGCGAGCGATGGATCGCTGTTGCTGCCGTTGTACGCCGACTTGTCGCGCGCCGATCAGGAAGAAGTGATCGCCACGACCCTGGCGGCGGTGACGCGGAGCGCGCCCGCGTGAGCATCGGGTATGTCGTCGGCGCCGGTGCGCAGGGCCGGGTGACTGCGGAAGTGTGGCGGGCACAGGCCCCCACTATCGGTTTGCGTTTCCTCGACGACAACGCCGAGCTGCACGGGCAACGGATCGCCGCCATCGACGTCATCGGTTCGCTGCACATCCTGAGCACGGTCGACCGCGATGACGCTCAGGTCGTCCTGGCAATCGGCAACAATTTACGCCGCTTGGAGCTTGCGGCCACGTGGGAGGCGCAAGCGATTCCCTGGGGACAGGCCATTCATCCCAGCGCCGTCGTGATGTCGTCGGCCAGCGTCGGCGGCGGCTCAGTGGTGTTTCCACAGGCGGTCGTCAACTCTGGCGCCCTGATTGGACAACACGTCATCGTCAACACCGGTGCAATCGTCGAGCACGACGCGGTTCTCGAAGACGGCTGCTCCGTCGGCCCGGGGGTCTGCATGGGCGGCAGGGTGCATATCGCTCGGGGGGCATTCATCTCCTGTGGGGTCACGCTGGCGCCGCGGGTGCACATTGGCGCCGGCACAGTCGTTGGTGCAGGCGCAGTGGTGGTCAGCGATCTGCCCGCGGGGGTCCTGGCGTATGGCGTGCCCGCACGTATCATCCGGCCACTCGGCGATTGCTTCGACTTCGCTCGGCTCCTGTAGGGCGGCGGCCGGGATCTATTCCATTACGCTTCCCGTTGGGTCGATACTTGCTTCCAGACCCACCATGCTGATAGGCGCTTCAACCGGGAAAAATGCTGCTGGCCAACCTCTTGAGATCTCAGCGTACAGTGACCCAAGTGGGCACCGCCGCGGCGAACAGCTGGGCGCGCTTCCTGTGTCACTAGAGCGAACCTCCATGCCGCTGTTTCCGCAGCTGTCGCTGTCTGTCGTGATGCCCGCTTACAACGAAGAACGGCTCATCGAGAAAAGTATTTGCCGCGCCGTGAGCTCGCTCGACCGCATGGTCGGACGCTATGAAATCTTGTTGATCGACGAC
>CAZTDK010001054.1:0-2167 GCA_964611965.1 uncultured Binatia bacterium (SeqCode)
TGTCCTTTCCCGTACAATGATCCTGACCAGTCTTTACGCAATCCTTTCCCGTCAGACGGCGATCCTTCCTGTCTCCAGCGATCCGTTCCGGTCCTGCGGAGATCCTTTCCCTCACTGCCGAAATGCGGGCATGACTTCGGTGGCGAAGCGGCGCATGAGCTCGTGGTCGAACGGCGGCCGCAGGTACAGGATGACTTGCGTCACGCCGACGTCGACGTACTGCTGAATCTGCGCCTTGATATCGTCGGGCGAGCCTGCGAGCAGCTGGCGCGCGACTTTTCCGGGAACCTTGGCGCGCGCCGCCAGACGGGTGAGCGGTCCCGCGAGTGGAACTTTGGAAATCGACATCAGTGGCAGGAGGACCGAGACCTTGATGTCGCACGGCGTGCGGCCAAGACGCTGGCACTCCTGATGAATGATGTCGAGGCGGCGCTTGACGCCTTCGGGCGACACACCGATGGGCACGTTCCAGCCGTCCGCATAGCGTGCCACCAGGGGCATGATCCACTTCTTTCCCTGGCCACCGATGACGATCGGCGGATGTGGTTTCTGAATCGGCGGCGGTGCGAACGGTGCATGTGACAGGATGTAGTACCGACCCGCAAAAGACGGATGATCCTTCGTCCACAAGTCGGTGATCACTTCGAGGGCCTCGCCAAGGCGCTCGGCGCGCTCCTGTGCGGTGTAGAACGGGAAGCCGTAGGCTTCGTGCTCGGCCTGGAACCATGCAGCACCGATACCGAGATCGAGGCGACCGTTACTGATCTGGTCGACGGTGGTCGCCATCTTCGCCAGCAAGGCGGGGTTGCGATAGCTGTTGCCGGTCACCAGCACACCGATGCGAATCCGCTGTGTCTGCGTGGCGAGTGCTCCCAGCATGGTCCAGCTCTCGAGGCAGGGGCCGTCCTTGTCGCCGACGATCGGCATCAGGTGATCGAAGTCCCAGGCGCTGTCGAAGCCGAGCGTCTCCGCTTCCTTCCAGGCCGAAAGCACGTCGTTATACGTGACACCCTCCTGGCCAGTTTGGATGCCGAACTGGACGCGCGGCGCGGCCACGGCGAGGCCGGGGGCCAGCATCAGGATCGATAGCAACAGCAGGGTTTGGCGCATGGTCACTCTCCTCGTCTTCAGCGGTGCGGGCAGCGGATTATAGCCAGACGGCTGCCGGATGAAACAACGCACGGGCGTCGGAAAGATGACCTTGACTTCAGAGTGCAAATCCGGTGACCTCGCTGCATCACGAAAATGGAGGGTGATTCATCATCATTCGCGTTGGCGGCTGAAGCGGTTGTCCCGCCGGCGGCGGTACCCACCCAATCGGAGTTGGTGCGCGTCATCTGGGCGCTCGCCTGGCCGGTCATCATCACCTTTCTCCTCGAATCGCTCGTCGGCCTGATCGACACACTCATGGTCGGCCGGCTCGGTGCGTCGGCGGTCGCCGCAGTCGGGGTTGGTGCCCAGATCCTTTCAGCGGTGAGCGTTGCGATGACCGCAATCGGGACCGGAACGCTCGCATTGGTGGCGCGCCACATCGGTGCCCAGCAGCGACATCATGCCGAGCACATTCTTTTGCAATCGATCCTGGCGGCCATGGGATTGTCGCTCATCGGCATCATTCCGGTGATCATCTTCGCGCCGCATCTGGTCCACATGTTCACCGCCGACGCCGCCGTCGTGGACCAAGGCGGACCATTCGTCCGCCTGGTCATGCTGTCGATTCCACAGTCCGCGGTGTTGTTTGTCATCGGCTCGGCGCTACGCGCCGCTGGAGACACGCGCACGCCACTGGCGATCGGGGCGACCGTCAACCTGATCAATATCGCCGGGAACTACGTGCTCATCTTCGGCAAGCTCGGCATACCGGCATTGGGCGTACGCGGATCGGCCTTGGCCACGACGCTCGCATTTTCAGCCGGCACCGTGATCGCGCTGGTCTTGCTCACACGCGGCCGGCTCGTACTCAAGCTTCGCCGGCTCAGCCTCAGGCCGGACACCCACGCGATGCGCCGCGTGCTGGCGATCGGGTATCCCGCCGCCGGCGAACAGATCCTCATGCAGATCGGATTCTTCTTCTATCTGATCTTCGCGGCGCACTACGGCACCAGCGCGCTCGCGGGATACTTCATTGGCGTGCGGATTCTCGCACTGTCGTTTCTGCCGGGCTTCG
>CAZTDK010001055.1:0-2165 GCA_964611965.1 uncultured Binatia bacterium (SeqCode)
CTACGTCGCGCGTCACACGGCGCGCCTGCACTGGCGACGGCGCCTCGTGGCGCAGCAGTTCCTCGACGGCGTTCGGGATCTTCCCGAAATCCGCGACGAGCCTCTGCCGCTCCTGGGGAAAGCGCGCCAGCGTCGTGCCGGCCCAACCGATCAGGCGAGCGACCGTCTCGTTGCCGGCGCCCGAGAGCAAGCTGATGAACGCGACGAGCTCGGCGTCGTCGAGGCGACGGACGCTGCCGCCGTCGACCACTTCCGCCTCGATCAAGTCGGTCATCATGTCGTCCTTCGGGTGCTGGCGCCGCTCGTGAACGTAGCGCGCGAAGTATTCCCAGAGCTGGCGATAGACCTTGGCGAGGCGCGCGCTCGCGACGCTCTCGCCGGGATTGCGGTGCAGCATCTCGTCGGTCCAGAGGCGAATGGCGTCGCGATCCTCCTCCGGCACGCCGAGCATCGCGCCGATCACCATCATCGGTAACTTGGCGCCGAAGTCGGTGACGTAGTCGAAGCCGCGCGCCCCCACGTAGCGATCGAGGCAGCTGGCCGCGATGCGGCGAATCTCGTCCTCGAGTGCGGCGATCCGCTGCGGCGAGAAGGCGCGGCTGACGAGCTTGCGCAGCCGGGTGTGCGCCGGCGGATCGAGCCAGATCATCATGGCGCCGTCGCGGTTCGGCTCGTCGTGCATCATTTCGAGCACGGTGCCCCATGCCGACGAATACGTCTCGGTATCGAGGCTTGCTGCCAGCACGTCGTCGAAGCGGCTCAGGGCGTAGAAGTCGTAGCGGTCATTGCGGTAGAGCGGCGCCTCGTCGCGCATCCGCCGCCAGATCGGATGCGGGTCGGCGTCGATCACATAGTCATAGGGGTCGTAGTAGAGTTCCGCGGAGGATCGCGCGGGCGCCGGGGCGACGCCCGAAGAGGAGGATGTCATGCCCGCTTCTATCTCCCTTCCGAGGGCGCGGGCAAGGACAGTGCGGACACCCATGCAGAGTCCTTCATCTGTTGTCGTGAGCCTCCTGAGGCAACGGAGCGGACCATAGAAGAGACGCGGACGGCAGGTCCTAGAACGGAAGCTCGCGGGCCTGCCGCTCGACCAACTCGTCGAACATCGCCCGACAGGCTGCCTCGTCGCGTGGCGAGGCGGGGTCCTCGATCACGGCTCGCAGCGCCAAGTCCTTGTCGCCCGTGAGCGCCGACCGGACGATCAGATTCTGGAGCTCTATCTGCGTGGCAATGTACCCCGCGATGGGTTCGACGATGGGAGGCATCGTGTCGGGATGGATGCCGTCTCTGTCGGCGGTGGCCCCCACCTCAACGATGGCGTCCGCGGCGACGTTGGGGATGAATCCACGGTTCGGCACGTTGACAGCCATGATCGTCGCGGGCCGCCCCGTCCACATCGCCTCGATGATCGGCACGACCTCTTCGAGACTGTGCCCGAAGCGTTGGGTGGGAAGCGGGATCCCGGTATCCGCGACCCACGTCGTGAGCCGTTCGATGAGGCGATCGATGCGCTCGAACTGCTCGACGTGCGCGGGATGGAAGCCGCCGATCTCATGGGCAAAGGGGAGGTACTCTCCGATATGGCTGTCGACGGAGCACGGTATGATCCCGTAGGTGCGAACCATGTGGGCAACGAGGGGGGCATAGAGCTGGTCCCCCAGCATTGCCAGCACGGGACGACCGGCCACGGCTCGGGCCAGTCCGGTCGTGAAGGACCCAAAGTCGAAGACCTTTCGCGTGAACATTGCCTTGATCCGGGGAATGAGATCTTCGCCCGTGCGTTTGTGGCGGATTTCGGTGAAGAAGGTGAAGTGGTTGATGCCCGACGCCTTGGCTTCGATGTCAGCCGGGCGAATTCGCAGCATCCGTCCGAGGCGGTGGATGCCGATCGGCATCTCGTGACACATACCGACGTTTTTGACGCGTGTGCCTTGGTTGATTGCCAGCGTCACCCTGCTCATCGGGTTCGAGAGGTTCAGCAGAAACGTGTCCGGGCAGTGCTTCTCGATGTCGGTGCAGATGCTCAGGGTGTTCTTGATGCTGCGCAGCGAGTGAAACACCGCACCCGGTCCGCCGTTCACGCCGTTCACCTGCGTCGCTCCGTAGCGCCGTGGGATCTCGTAGTCCTGGCGCCAGTACTTGAAGCGGCCAAACTCGGCACTGCT
>CAZTDK010001056.1:0-2163 GCA_964611965.1 uncultured Binatia bacterium (SeqCode)
CTATCCGACGCTCAAGACGAATGAGAACGTGCTGCAGTTGCAAGAAGAGCTGACCACCACCGAGAATCAGCTCACGTTCGCGCGCCAGTTCTATAACGACGTGGTCATGCGGCTGAACACCCGTGAGCAGCTGTTTCCCAGCAGTGTGGTGGCCACCTTCTTTGCCTTCAAGCCCGCCGAGTATTTCACCGTTGCGGCAGACGAGCAGGCAGCACCGCGGGTCGATTTGTCGTTATCGCGATGAGCGTCGAACCGGCGCTCCGACCAACCGCCGCTGCGCTGCCACGGTCCGGCGCGCTGACGGAGGCGTCTACACCGCGCGTCACGTCGCCGCGCGCGGCAGTCGATTTCTATGCTCGCCAGACGGTCAATCGCCGACGAACCGAGCTGATCGTTGCGGGCTTTGTGCTGTTCTTCCTGGCGCTCGGCCTTGGCGTCGACGCCTTCTGGGCAGGGTTTCTTGCCCCGGGTGGCGAGCCGTTTCCCGTGGCGACGGGAATCGCCTTGGCTGTAGCTCTGGCGATGAGTCTCGGCGGGTACTTCCGCGGTGCGCAAATGGTCATGGCCTCGCTGCATGCCCGCCCGTTGCAACTCGTCGATCCCGAGCACCAGCAGCTGTACAACATCGTGACCGAGATGGCCTTGGCGGCGGGGTTGCCGCTGCCCCGCATCTATGTGATTCCAGATCTGGCGCCCAACGCATTGTCCGCCGGTCGCGACCCACAACATGCGATTCTTGCGGTGACACAAGGTCTGCTCAACCTGTGCGATCGGGAGGAGACCCAGGGAGTCATCGCGCACGAGATGGCGCATATCGGCAACCGGGATACGCTGACCATGACAGTGGTCGGTATGCTTTTCGGCGGCGCGGTCATGCTGGCGGACTGGGCGCGCCGGGCGCTGTATTTCAGCAATGACCGGCGGCGCGGCAATCCGTTGCTGTTCGTGCTGGTCGTGGTGCTGATCGCGGTGACCCCATTGCTGGCGCGCCTGCTCGCCATGGCCGTTTCACGACAGCGCGAGTATCTGGCTGACGCAACCGCGGCGCAGTTCACACGCAACCCGCTCGGCCTGTCGCGGGCGCTGGAAAAGATCGGTGCGGCACCATCACCCCTGCAGGCCGCGACGCGCGGCACGGCGCACTTCTTCATCAGCAACCCCTGCCCACACCCGGCGGATTCGCGCGACGGAAAGCTGGCGGATCTGCTCAGCACGCATCCACCCTTGACGCAGCGCATCGCCATCCTGCGTGCCATGGCGCACACGGCATGAGCCATGGCGCTGACGTGTCCGCAATGCGCCGCCGTGATGAAGGAAGTGAAGGCCGCCGCCACCACCGGCTATTTGCTGGCGCTCGATCAGTGCCCAGGCTGCGGTGGCATTTGGACCGACCGCTGGGAGGTATTTCCGCTGAGCCTCACTGCTGTTGAGCGGCTCGATAGCGTCGATACGGCAGCACTGCAGGCGCCCCACGCCGCCGCTGCTGTCACACCCGCCTTCGAATGTCCGCGCTGTCGGGCTCGCCTGAAGGAGTTCAACGATCCGACGTTGCCGTCTGATGCGCGCATCGAGCGCTGCCTCAATTGTGACGGCATGTGGTTCAACCGTGGCGAGCTGCGGCGTTTCAAGAGCCGTGGTGGACGGCGGCACGCCCCGGTCAATGCCGCGGCAGTGGACCGGCTGGCGGCGGCAGCCAGCGGCACGCCGACACTGCCCACGGTTGACCACCTCGCCGACGTCATGCGGGCGTCCGCCGCGGATGCGCCAGATGATCTGCGCGGTGAATTGAGAGCGGCTGCGATATGGCTGGCCGTGCGCACGGTGCTGCGCTTGCTCTTCCGAATCTAGCCTGTGGAAAGAAATCCGTGCGCTTGTGGATAGTCATTAGAACGGTCTGCTACACATGTCCCCGCCTCCAGAACAACGGCATTCTAGAGCCGGAATTCTCCCTCACTGGCCAGTGTATTCCGGTTTAAAAAAAAATTTCCAAAATGCCATTATTCTATTGACACGGACCGACCGTCATTTTTATAATGGCGGCGTAACTGGGAGGTGGGTGGCTGATGAGGTGGAGGATGCCTGAGGGAAGGGAGCAAGCAGTCTTGAAGCTCCAAGCAACATCACAAGGAGGTTTCTATGGCAGCAGCGAAGGGCAAGACGAAG
>CAZTDK010001057.1:0-2161 GCA_964611965.1 uncultured Binatia bacterium (SeqCode)
GGACACGTGGTGATTGAATCGATTGCGGCCGAGAGTCCCAAGTTCATCGCGTCCTTGGTGTTCATTCACGGTCTGTGGTGTACCGCGGCCGTGTGGCGTCGCTTCATGGGATTCTTCGCGCACCGCGGGTGGACCTCGTATGCACTGACTCTGCGTGGTCATACGGCTGACGCGGATGCGAGGACCCTGGGGGCCGTGCGCTTCGCCGATCATCTGAGCGACATCGGCGACGTGCTCGCTGCGTGCGCAACGCCGGCGGTGCTCGTCGGTCACGATCTCGGCGGGTTGCTGGCGCTTGCCAGCGCACCTGCGGCGCGTGCCGTTGTGGCACTCGCGCCCCTTGTGCCGCACCGTCTCGCCAGCGCTGGTCGCCCGAGGGTGTCGTCGTGGCGTGCGCGGCTCGCCATGGCGCGTGCGCGTCCACTGCCCGCGCCGCGCGGCAAGGCCGGAAGGCTATGCTTCGGTGTGGCTCCGCCAGGCGGAACGATCATGGATTCCAGCGCCGTGGCACGCGAGCTGGAATCTGGCGCGATCACCGTGCCCACGTGTGGGCGGGTGCCCACGTTAGTGCTTGCCGGCGCCACCGACCAACTTGCTCCGCCGAGCGACGTCGAACGGTTGGCCGTCCAAGTCGGTGCCCGCTTTCGTTGTGTCAACGGGGCGAGCCACGCGATGCCGTGGGAGCCGGGATGGGAGCAGCGCGTGGCGGAGATCCATCGCTGGCTCATCCAAACGCTCGGCGATGAGCTGCTCTTGCCGCGCGCGGAAGACGACGAGGAGTGAAGACGTCTGCCCTGTCGCCGCGAGCTAGCGTGCCAGCACGATCGGCGAAAGGATCTTATCTTCAAGCCAGGTGGAGAGATCCGCCAGGCTGTCGGCGTTGATTTCGTGACCCATGTCAAACTCGCGATACGTGACGGCGACATGCAAGCCGCGTAGATGCTCCACCGACTCGCGCCCGCGTGCGACGTCGATCAGCTCGTCCCGCTCCCCGTGATGCACCAGCACGGACAACTGCGCCGAGGTGCCAGCACCGAGCGGTTGTGCGAGTGGCCCCGGCAGCCACGAGCTGAGCGCGACGAGGCCGGCACAGCGTGCCGGATCCCGCAACGCCACGGCGTAGGCAATGACGCCTCCTTGGCTGAAGCCGAGCACGACCAGCTTGTTCCGATCGATCGCGTAACGCCGCTGCGCGGCGTCGATGAAGCGCGTGACATCATCCACGCCGGCGGCGAACGCCGACGGATCCGGTGGTGTACCCATGGTGAGCGGAAACCAGCCGTAGCCAATCATCGGGCCCAGCGGAACTTCGATGCGCCCTTGCGGGCAGAGCACCAAGAAACGTCCGCCCGCCAAGTACGGAGCAAGACCCAGAAGATCCATCGCGCTGGCGCCCCAACCATGGAGGGCCACAACAGTTGGGTGCGGCCCGTCCCCGGCGGGTTCGTATACCGTGTGCAGCAGTTCCAAAATGACGCCTCCGTATCTCCTCTTTGCGGGTGGCTCACTGTTACTCTCGGCGCCGCTGCGACGCAACGGTGCGCTGGCGCTGCTTGGCCTGTTGAACCGACCTGCGTTGAAGCGGCACGCCAGTATTCGCGTGGTTGTATTGCCCCGCCAGGGCTGCTAATGTGCAGGACGCTGGCTGTCTGGCGAGAATCCCACCATCGACCGATTTCCTTCTGGTGCCCTTCCCGCTCGTGCATTCAGGCATACACGGTGGCGACAATGGCTGTCGCTGACCGTGAGGTACTACGAGACGTGGTGCCGGAGCCCGTGTACTTGGGGTTCAATATTAACGTGGCCGGGTAACGGCCTAGCGAGGAGCACGTGAGATGGGAAAGAAATTGTACGTCGGCAATCTCGGTTTTGACGTCACATCGAAAGAGCTTGAAGATCTGTTTGCGCAAGCAGGCATCTGCGAGTCTGTTGCGATCATCACCGACCGTGCCACGGGGCAGTCCCGAGGCTTCGGGTTTGTCGAGATGGGGTCGAACGCTGACGCCCAGACGGCGATTCAGCAACTGGACGGGCACGAGCTCAAGGGCCGCGCGCTGAAGGTCAATGAAGCCCGCGAGCGTGAGGGCGGCGGTGGTGGCGGCGGCCGTGGCGGCCGCGGTGGCGGCGGCGGCGGTGGCGGCGGTGGCGGTTGGAACCGTCG
>CAZTDK010001058.1:0-2159 GCA_964611965.1 uncultured Binatia bacterium (SeqCode)
GCCTCAGCCGGGTGGTCGAAGAGATTCTCTATCCGGCGATGGAGGACTACCAGATCGACGTGATCATCGGGCAAGGCCCATCGGCGCGCTCCATCAAGCTCGACCTCAAACGCTTCACCCTGGTGGGGGCGACGACGCGCGCCGGGCTGCTCACGTCACCGTTGCGTGACCGCTTCGGGGTCAGTTTCCGGCTCGACTTCTACACGCCGACGGAGCTCGCCACCATCGTGCGCCGCTCCGCGCGCATCCTGAACGTCCCGATCGAAGATTCCGGCGCGGTCGAAATTGCCCGCCGGGCGCGCGGCACGCCGCGCATCGCCAACCGCCTGTTGCGCCGCGTGCGCGACTTCGCGCAGGTCCGCGCCCAGGGCGTCATCACCGCCGAGGTCGCCGATCAGGCGTTGAAGCTGCTCGAAGTCGATCAGCAAGGATTCGATAAAATGGATCGCGCCATTCTGCTGACCATCATCGACAAGTTCAGCGGCGGCCCGGTCGGCGTCGAGACCCTCGCCGCCGCCGTCGGCGAGGAGCGCGATACGATTGAAGACGTCTACGAGCCCTTCCTGATCCAGGAAGGCTACCTCAGCCGCACGCCGCGCGGCCGCATGGCGACGCCGCGGGCGCTCGAATTCTTTGGTCGAAAGCCAAGCCGCGGTTCCGTACAGCGCAACCTGTTCGAGCCACGCGAGGACGGCGGTAAAACGTAAGCCTCCCCACGCGCCCCTTACGTTTGACGTTTCACGTTTAACCCATTCCCTCATGAGCGACCTCGGCAAGCTGCTGATCCTCATCGGCGTTGGACTGGTTGGCGTCGGCCTGTTGCTGACACTTGCGGGCAAGATCCCCTGGCTCGGCAAACTACCGGGAGACATCTACTACAAGAGCGAGCACGTGACTTTCTACTTTCCACTGGCGACGTGCGCCCTGGTGAGTATCGTTCTGAGCCTCCTGTTTTGGCTGCTGCGACGCTGAGGCCGCAGAGAAAGATAGAAGTCAAAAGGCCGGCCACTTTTGGCTTTTGCAAATTGACTTTGCCTTTTGACTTGGTTCTTCGAAACGCACTTCGGTTGCGGCAAGAGCGCGCGCCTTGACGATGGGTGGCAGTTGATGTCCCAGGCGAGCAAAGTTGTACCGCATCGGTGCAGCTGTTAGACAACCGCACCATCTTGCCGAGATCGTCACTGCAGAGGGCATATCGTTTGCTGTCGCAAACGTGCGTGGGGCCGTCACCGACATCTCGCCGGGAAAAACAGGGGCGTCTTGCATCTGCGCGCCACGCGCTGAGCCGAATACTCTGCGGGCTCGTGCTGGGCGCCCACCTCGCCTTCGGCGCAGATGCTCAGGCGCCGCTTGCTGGCGCTACTCATAGCGCAGCCGTTCCCACCGCGGCCGGCACCACGGCCGCTCCGTTGCCGACAACCGGCACCGAGTCCCAAAACCGTCCCTGCCCCACCAGCAAGCTCTTCAGTGCCGCGGCGCTGCCGGCGGCCATGCGCGAGTTGGTGATCTCGCAGAAGAAGCAGGTGTGGGAGCAGGCGTTGGGCGGCCAGCAAGCAGCGCGGCCGCACATCCAGGCGCGTCTGCTCGGCTGGCCGGCGCGCGCACTGGTCGACAAGGACGCTTTGCCGAAGGACGATCGCGAGTTTCTGCTGCGCGTCGCACGCGATACCTGGCGCGGCCTCGACACGCTGCGCGATCGCGACAGCGGTCTGCCGATCGACAATGTCCGCCTGTCAAAGACCTCGGTGGCGCTGGCCGACTCCGCTATCGGAGACTACACCAGCAGCACGGATATCGGTCTCTATCTCGTCGACGTCGTCGCCGCCGAACGTCTCGGCTTCATCGCGCACGACGCGGCGGTTGAGCGGATTGTCCGCGTGCTCGATACGGTGGACGGCCTCGAGAGCTACCGCGGGTTTCTCTACAACTACTACGACACGACGTCGCTCGAACGCACCAGCAACTTCGTTTCCTTTGTCGATGTGTCGTGGCTGACCGCCGCGCTCATGGTTGTACGCATGAGCGTCCCGGAGTTGGCGCCGCGCTGCACACAGCTGATCACGCAGCGCGACTACCGGTTTTTCTACGACGACGCGGCACGGCTGATCTCGCATGGCTACTACACCGATCCCGGCGCGCGCTCGCCGTATCATTACGGC
>CAZTDK010001059.1:0-2150 GCA_964611965.1 uncultured Binatia bacterium (SeqCode)
GCTCCTTGAGCGCCTCGGGCGGGATGTTCTTGTTCACGTAGACGTCGAGATCGAGCGCACACGGCGGCTCCTGTTGATCGCAATCGAGATAGTATTCCGTACGTGGCGCGCGGCGCAGCAGATCCACCTGCGGGGCCAACATCTGTGACCAGCCGAGGTGAGTATGACAGTCGATCACCGGCGGTAAGCCGTCGACCTGGATGCGCAGTTGCCCGTACTCATCCAGCCGGAAGTAGGGCAGCTGCGCCAAGCCCCGATAGCCCTGGAAGCGCAACTTCCCGTATGGACCGGTCCCCGACCGCGCCACCTCGTCCGCCATCTGTCGCGCCAGTCGTGCCGCGTCGTCGTCCGAGTAGTCGGAGGCGCGCGTGCATCCCGCGCAGCTGACCGCTGCCGCGGCCAGAGCGAGCTTGGTGAAAAAGGCGCGTCGGGTGAGCATCGGAACGCGCACCGTAAAACGCAAAGCGCGAAAAGACAATGCGCCCGAGCACCGTCAGCAGCAGCCCAAGTATCCAACGCGTCTGACGGTTGGCACCACCACCACAGCGACAAGCCCCGGTGACACACGTCACCTCACCCTCTCCGGCCGGGTTGCTCGCGCCGCGCGTTGGGCGTAGGAACAATTGTAGGAGAGAATCTGCATGGCAAGTAAGAAGATGGCGCGCCGCCCACCCACCAAACGCACACCACGCAGCGCAGGTCCCACCAAAGACGTGGAGGCACGGCTCTCGCGGCTGTGGTCGTCGCTCGACAAGCAACTCGAAGAGCGTTTTGAGCGCCTGTTCGTCCGCTTGATCTGGCGGCTGGGCTTGGCGTCGCAGAAAGATGTCGGTGGGCTCTCGCAGCGCATCGACCAATTGGAGCGTCATCTACGAGCGCCCCGACCAACGCCGCACTTGAAAGCCGTGCCGCGAAAATCCCCAACTCCATCGCCCTCGGAGAAGGGCTCACCCGCGTCGGGCGATTCCGCGGCCTAACCCCCGCATCCTTTCCAGGGTCCTGCGTCCGTGAGGTCGTCGCGCTGTTCCAATTTGCTGTTGTTATGGTGCCCTTCGAATTGCTGGCTCGTGCCGGACGCCTTAGACGGACGGGTCACGTGACTGCACGGCGGCCAAGCGTCGTTGTGGTTGGACGCCGGGAGCCTCGGCCAACTGCTGGCGCACGGCATCGGGATCGAGATTCAAGATCGCGCAGCACCACTCAAACGACCACGCATCGACTGGGTCACGCTCGTTGAACCACTCGAGTGCTTGAGCGGCGAGGACACGCCCGAGCTTCAAGTCGTCGCAAGCGCGAATCACCACGGCCGCAACTAGCGCTTTCGTACAATCGCGCTCCTTCAAGTGGAGGGCCAAGGCTTGGTCAGCCTCCAAATTACGCCACCCACCGCCCTCACAGGCTTCTTCAGGCACGGAGGAATTCAATCCGAGAACCCGACTGCCAAGAGACCCAACATCACCAACGGCGCACGTCATTCGGCTCGTTCTCATGGTGCGTCCTTTCCCAATGCGACTTGGCGCACTGGTGGAGCAATGGTCAGGCCAACCTTGTGAATTGAACGTCGTGATGCGGCCCCGATTCAACGCGTCCTTCGCCGCTTAAACGCAGGGCACGCGATGCGGGGGAGTGCTCAAGGTCTGTGCTGGGCGGAGTTTGGATGATGGCGCACGGCGTCGTCACTTCCAAACGGCTATGGCAGCGCCTTTGCAGTATGCGGATCAGATAGTACTGGGCTGTACAAGGACGAAGTGGCGGCGTAGCGTACCGGCCATATGGAGGATGTCATGCCGTTCCTGTCGAATTTGGAAAAGGAAGCTCAACGACGCCTTCAGCCGCTGCTGCAGCGCTTCACCTTCGTCCGACGCCAAGAGGTCCGTCACCTCTCGCGACGGATCAGCCAGCTCGAGCGCTATCTTCGCTCGCACCCGGCGGAGTTCGGTCAGCGGCCTCAAGTGGCTGCCGTGTCCGCGTTGACTTCCCTGAAGCACGCCGACCTTTTTTGGGACGAAGTGTAGTCACCGCCAGCGGAGCGTTCCTGCCGCTCCGCTGACAATGGTGACGCCGGCCGCAAGCCGCTGCGGGCCTGCGGCCGGCAATCTCCTTCGACGGCCAGTCCCCGGCTGTCTGGCAGCTTTTCGGACTTGGCGGTC
>CAZTDK010001060.1:0-2148 GCA_964611965.1 uncultured Binatia bacterium (SeqCode)
TGTACGCCGCGACGGCGCGGATGGCACGGCCGGCGATGATCGCTCCTTCGATGAACAGATGCGGATTGCGTTCGATGATCTGTCGATCCTTGAAGGTTCCCGGCTCGCTCTCGTCGCCGTTGATCGCCAGGTAGCTCGGCTTCGGCCCCTCCTTGGGCATGAAGCTCCACTTCATCCCGGTTCCAAAACCGGCGCCGCCGCGGCCGCGCAGACCGGAATTCTTGACGATGTCCTGCACCGCTTCCGGTTCCATCGCCGTCCACGCCTGCTTCGCCATGTCGTACCCACCGCCGGCGACGTACGCATCGATATTGCAGCGCGACTGCCCGTTGGGCGGCAGCAGGTAGCCCTCGACGCCGTCGGGAATGAGTGAGATCAGCGGCGTTTCCGGCGCAATCGTCGCCGGGTTGGGATGGCTGAGCAGCGTCTCGAGGTCGGCGGTGGTGACGCGCTCCATGAACGGCTGGTTATTGACTTGCACGATCGGCGCGGTGCCGCAGGAGCCGAGACACTGTACCTCTTCGATGGAGAACTTGCCGTCAGCGGTGATTTCGCCGGGAGCGACGCTGAGCTTCGCTTCGAGCTGCCGGACCAGTTGGCGCGCGCCGCCGAGGGCGCAGGCAATGTTGGTGCACACCTGGATGTGGCAGCGGCCTTTCGGCTGGCTGTGAAACATCGGGTAGAAGGACACGACCTCTTGCACCTGGATGGGCAGCAGATCGAGCAGCGCGGCGACCTCGTCGACGACGGCACGGGGCAGGTAGCCGTGCTCTTCTTGGGCGAGATGCAGCGCCGCCAGGCAGGCGGCGCGCGGCTGCGGGAAATTTGCGCGCTCGGTCAGAATGCGGGCGCGGCAGGTCTCGGAGAGCACATGCGGCTTGCCGTCCTGCGCCGCGGCGCGCGCCGCCGCCGCCGCGCCCTTGGCCGCGGTCGGGTGCTCAACGATCACATTCGCCTCCGATCATGTTGATCATGTCAAAGGTCGGGACCATGTCGGCCAGCAAACGGCCTTTCACCATCTCCGACAACGGCGCCGTGTTCGAGAAGCTCGGCGTGCGCGCGCGGCATTTGTAGGGCTTGCCGCTGCCGTCGCTCACCAGGAAGAAGCCGATCTCGCCGTTTGCCGACTCGGTGCCGACGTAGACCTCGCCCGGCGGCGGCTTCGGCCCTTCGGTGACCAGCTTGAACTGGTTGATCAGCTCCTCCATGCGTCCGTAGACGCGGCCTTTCGCCGGGAAGCGCACGGCAGGATCGTCGACGTCGACTGGGCCGTCGGGCAACATGCGCAGGCACTGCTCGACGATACGGACGCTCTGGCGGATCTCCTCCAGACGCACGAGGTAGCGGTCCATGTTGTCGCCAGTCGTGCCGAGCGGCACATCGAAATCGAGCTGATCGTAGACCAGGTAAGGCTGCGCGCGGCGCAGATCGAGATCGACACCCGCGGCCCGTAACAGCGGTCCGGTGACGCCGTAGGCGATCAGCCGCTCGGCCGGCAGGGCGCCGACGCCTTCCATGCGGGCGCGGAAGATGGGGTTTTCGGTCAGCATGTTCTCGGCATCCACCACCAGCCGCATCATGTGCTCGAACTTTGCCTTGGTGAGCTCGGCGAAGCCCTCGGGCAGATCGCTGCTGACTCCGCCGATGCGCACGTAGTTGCTGGTGACGCGCGCCCCGCACATGGCGTTGATGAGGTCCCACGCCAACTCGCGGGCTTCGAAGAGGTAGATGAACGGCGTGAAGGCGTTCATCTCCAGCGCCGTGGCGCCGATGCACAACACATGATCGGAAATGCGCGCCAGCTCACCGCCGATGACCCGCAGGAACTGGCAGCGCGGCGGCGTCTCGATGCCGAACAGCTTCTCCACCGCCATACAGAAACCGACGTTGCACAGGATGGCGGAGCTGTAGTTGAGCCGGTCGGTGTACGGGATGGCCTGATAGTAGAAGCCGCTCTCGCACTCCTTCTCGAAGCCACGATGCAGGAAGCCGACCTGCACGTCGGAGTGAACAATGGTTTCACCGTCCAGGTCGGCGACGATGCGCACGGTGCCGTGCGTCGCCGGATGTGACGGGCCGAGTTGCACGCGCATCAGATCGGCGCCCAGCATGCCTTCGTGATGCGCCGCGGCCGGGAGATCGGTGGAG
>CAZTDK010001061.1:0-2144 GCA_964611965.1 uncultured Binatia bacterium (SeqCode)
GCCGATGAGGCGGATGACGAGGCGCCCCTTCACGCCATCCCACAACTGCAGCGCGGCAGCGGCAATGGCGGCGCCATCGTCAGCTGGGGTTGGGAGCGTGAGGCGGCGGGTCAGCACCGGATACTTGCCGGGCCCGATCCGCTGCGCGAGCTTGAGCTTGAGCGTCACGGTGCGACCGCGGCGGCCGTCAGCGCGTAGTCGTGCCGCCACGGTGTCGGCGTGCGCTGCGATCGTGCGCCGAATGACCGGACCGTCGCATAGGTCGCGTGCAAAGGTTTCTTCCTCGCCATACGACCGGCGCCGGCGATCCGCGTCGACACTGCCGCCGTCGCGGCCATGGGCGAGGGCCCACAGAGCGACGCCGTGCTGGCCAAGCTCGCGCTCGAGTCGTTCCGGGGAGGCATCAGCAAGCTGAGCGATAGTGTTCAGACCCAGCCGCTGCAATGTCTGTTGCATGCGCGGGCCGACGCCCCACAGCTCCTTCACCGGCAGCGGGCGCAGGAAGCGTTCCACCTGTTCGGGGGCGATCTGTAGTAGCCCGTCAGGTTTGCTCAGGCTGCTGGCGATCTTCGCGACCATCTTGGTCGGACCGACGCCGACGGAGACTGTCAGCTCGGTCACGGCGCGCACGCGCGCCTTGAGCTGCTGTCCCAATTGTACGGCATCGTGAAACAAGCGCAGCGAGCCGGTAACGTCGAGAAACGCTTCGTCGAGCGACAGCGGCTCGACCAGCGGCGTGAACTCCTCGAAGACGCGCCGGATATCGCGGGCGACGGCGACGTAATGTGACATGCGCGGCGGGACGAAGATGCCCTGTGGGCACAACCGGTGCGCATGAATGCCCGGCATGGCGGAGTGCACGCCGAAGACCCGCGCCTCATACGACGCCGTCAAGACCACACTGCGGTTGCCGCGTCCACCGACGATCACCGGCTTACCGCGCAGCTCCGGATGATCGCGCTGCTCGACGGCAGCGTAGAAGGCATCCATGTCGGCGTGCAGGATTGTCGGCGGCGGCACGCGGCGATTGTGGCCCGCCGCGCCAGGGGTGACAAGGGGCTGCAGCAGGCGGACCTGCGGTCGGCGCCGTTGCTATGGCCCGCTCCCCTGTTGGGTCGCGGCGAGCTATTCAAGTCCCCGAGGCGATGATTGGCCCACCAAGTTGTTGATTCCTGGTCCGTGCGGGCAGTATAGCCATGATGCTCTGCGGAGGTGCGATTGCCGCGGAAACTTGTGAGGTTTGCCAATTCAATGGGGGAGCCTGGCGTCTTGAGAGCGCACTCTGGGATGGAACGTACTCTTGGGCTCCTGGTGTTGATGCTGTTGGGAGCGCGCGCACAACCACGCCATGTGGAGGGGCCCGGCTTTGATCGGGACGCCCGCATTGTGAAGGTGGTCATCGAAAAAGCGGTGGGGGCGCATGGGCATCCGGTTGTCACCACCGATCAAAAAACGATCGACCTGGCGGAGCGCCTTTTCTCGGATGAGGGATGGGAAGAGAGCACTTACGCATTGGTTCCCGACTATCGTGTCCATAGACAACGGAGAACGAAGTATATATTGGATCGGAACGTTCTCAGATCTCTACCTGTTCCCTTGCTATTGGTTTTGCTCGGGATGGTGGGTGGCTTCTTCGGATCCAGGGGGTACCTTGTTTCCGGGTGTATACAAGCCCTTTCTCTCCTCAGGAGCGATGCTTGCTGTGTTTAGCTTCGTCAATACCAAGGCTCCGGCGGTGCAAGAGGGAGCGCCATAGCCGGCTTCGGAGGAACCCGCGTGATGTCCAATCGCTGAACACCAAGGCGCGGGGATGCACTGGTAAAGTGCGCACCGCTGAAGCTCAGTGTTATGCCCCATCTGAAACCGGTGTATGTTGTAATGCGTGAAGGTCCGGGAACTGATCGTGTTGATCGAGGCCGATGGGTGGGCACAGGTTCGGGCTAAAGGAAGTCATCGGCAGGTTCGTCATCCCGCGAAGCCGGGAACGGTTACGGTGGCGGGAAAGCCCAGTATCGACGTGCCGCCGGGAACCCTGAACAGCGTCCTGAAGCAAGCAGGTCTGAAGAAGTAGGAGGCCAGGAGATGCGCTACTTAGCCCTGATGTGACATTAATCAGGCCGTTTTCAAGAGCCGATCGAGCCGCC
>CAZTDK010001062.1:0-2140 GCA_964611965.1 uncultured Binatia bacterium (SeqCode)
GCCGCCATCCTAACTTGTGTCCATGCCATAGCCAAATGAAAAACAGTACTGGCGAGGCATGCCATCGCTTATCCCGATGGTGCCGGAGGACAGCGCCATCGCCGTGCAGGCACAGCGTGGAGCAGGGTCCTCTGGCAACTCATCCGGTGCGTCGTCCGACGCGAGTTCCTACTTCTTTCCCAAAACCGACTCTTTGAAGGTCTTGGCGACTGAGAACCGCGCCTTCTTGCGAGCGGGGATCTTGATCGCCTCACCGGTTTGCGGGTTTCTGCCCATGCGTGCCTTCGTTTGCACCTTGCGGAACGTACCGAGGCCAGGGATTTTCACCGGATCGCCTTTGCGGACCGCGCTCACGGTAATGTCGACCAGCGCTTGCAGAACTGCGTCCGCCTGCTTCTTGCTGAGCTCGGATGCTTCAGCCAACTTCAGAACAAGTTGCGATTTGGTCATGGCTCTTCTTCCTCCCCTCGAAGCTCTATGTATGCCAAGTACACCGTTAAACCGCGCCGCTCTTTCTTGAGCCGCTAACGGCGTATAACTGCAACGACGAGGCTGCTCCTGTCAAGACAAATCTTCGGATTTTCCTGATTTCCAGCGGTTTGTGGCCCCGAGAGACCGCAATTACGCGGCCGGGCAGGCCTGCCGGAGGGCCCGGCTCAGTCGTAGTACTCATTCCCGAGGTGCGTGATCAGCTCTTCGCCGCGCAGGAAGCGTAGCGTGTTCTTGAGCTTGGTGAGCTGAATGAAGAGATCATGCTCTGGATAGAGCCCAGGGGCGTGCTGCGGACTCTTGAAATAGAAGGACAGCCATTCCTGGACGCCTTTCATTCCGGTGCGCTGTGCGAGATCCGTGAACAGGGCGAGGTCGAGGACCAGGGGTGCGGCCAGGATGGAATCACGACAGAGGAAATTGATCTTGATCTGCATCGGGTAGCCGAGCCACCCGAAGATATCGATGTTGTCCCAGCCTTCCTTGTTGTCGCCGCGCGGCGGATAGTAATGGATGTTGACCTTGTGAATGTATTCGCCGTAAAGTTCCGGGTAGAGTTCCTTCTGTAAAATGACGTCGAGCACCGATAACTTGCTCTCCTCCTTTGTTTTGAAAGACGACGGTTCATCCAAGACCTCGCCGTCGCGATTGCCGAGAATGTTGGTAGAGAACCACCCGGTGAGTCCCAGCATGCGGGCCTTCAGACCCGGCGCCAGAATCGTCTTCATCAAAGTCTGCCCGGTCTTGAAGTCCTTACCACAGATCGGTACGCGATTGCGCTCCGCCAACTCCAGCATGGCGGGAATGTCGACGGTGAGATTCGGTGCCCCGTTGACGAACGGGATCCCGAGTGAGAGCGCGGCATAGGCGTAGAGCATACTTGGCGCGATCGCCGGATCGTTGGCGCGTAGGGCCGCCTCGAAGCGTGCCAGTGTACTATGCGGCGCTCCCGGAACCAGAAAGCTTTCGGTGCTGCCGCACCAGATCATCACCAAACGTGCCGCGCTTGACGCCGCACGAAACTTCTCGATGTCGGCCATCAGCTGCTGCGCCAGCGCGAACTTGCTGGCCCCCTGCTTCACGTGCGAGCCGTTCAGGCGCTTCACGTACTCGGGATCGAACACGGCGGGCCATGGGCGCACAGCCTCGAGCTCCGGACGGACCAGATCCAGCATCGCTGGGTCGAGCACGCGCGCCCGTAACGCGGCTTGATACGCATCATCTGCAAAGATGTCCCAGGCCCCGAATGCCAGATCGTCGAGGGCGGCCAACGGCACGAACTCGCGGATGGGGGGCGTGCGCTTCTCGGTGCGTTTCCCGAGCCGGATGGCGCCGAGCTGTGTGAGGGAGCCGATCGGTTTGCCGATGCCTTTCTTGATCAGCTCGACGCCCGCAATGAATGTGCTGCTAACGGCACCCAGACCCACGAGCAAGACACCCAGGGTTCCGTGCGCGGTCTCGATCGGGGCTGCCTTCTGCATGGATACTCCTCCGGGCCTGCGGTCGGTGATTTCTCGGGCCCGCTCCCCTTTGGGTCGATACGGGCTTCGACGTCCGACAGACTGCTAGAATAGAGTGCCAGGCAGCGCAACCCGGCCGGGAGGGAGTCGCGCTGGACGCCTCTGGTGGCGTTGGTGCCTGTTCTCCGCTT
>CAZTDK010001063.1:0-2135 GCA_964611965.1 uncultured Binatia bacterium (SeqCode)
CGGTCTCACGCACTTTCCGTTCCGGACCGACCACGCCGTTCCCCGAACGGATACAATTCTGCAGGTTCAGTAAGGGTGACCGGAGAGCCGAGCAAGACGGAGAGCCGAGCAAGACGTAGTTACATCTGTTTCATTTCCGCAGGTCCTCACGGCACAGACCGAGGAGTAATGAAACAAATGATACTACGTCTGCATGGAGCCGCTTGATACTACGTCTGCATGGAGCCGCTCTGGAGCCGCTCTATGGAGCCGCTCTATATGGCTTGCGCTTCCCGAGCAGGGACTCCAAGCCCACCTCGAAGTCACTCTTGGCGAGCACGGTCTCGATCGTGCCGCCCTTCAGCTCATCGGCCAATTGGAGGATGGCGGTGATCAGCGTGCGGATGCGGGGGATCTCATCCGCGAGCCCGTCCACTTCCCGGCGTTGCGCTGCTGTGAGGTCCAGCTTTTTCCAGCGGGCGAGCTGCTCCTCGTAGAGCTCGACATCCTCGGCCTCCGTGGTCACAATCAGTAAGCCAGCCACACCACGGCGGCGATTGCGAACCTCAACGCCGAGAACCCCATCGGCACCATCCAGAGTATCGAACACACGCTCCGGGCCCTGGACAGGGCCGCCGCGGAAAACCACGAGCGGGTAGGTAGCATAACGCACCGAATTGACGTAAGGCCTCTCTATCAGACGTTTCCCCTATGCGTGCCGTCGCGCGCAATCTCAGATTGACCCCGTGTATACGGCGCAAACGTCAATGCAGTGGGCGACATGGGAGAAACCCCATTGCACGTTGCAGTGTCGCACGGCGATCTTGTCGTTGTAGAATCGCTCCTGCGCGCTGGGGCAGACCCCGATGTTGCTTGTGAGTTTGGAGATACCGCTCGGCAGAGAGCAACCAAGGCAGGAGGGGCGCTGGCGAAGTTGTTCAAGAACATCTGACCAAAGCCGGGGCATCGACGTCGAGGCTCCAGCTTGCCACCCACCATCCCTGCCCATCGTACCGATACTGCGCCTTCGGTGGTGCCGCGTTTCCAATCCTCGGAATGTACCAGTCGTACCGCTTCGCGAGGTACGGTACTGTACGAGGCACGAGAGTAAGTCAGCCGGGCCTACTCCGGTCGGTATAGATCGCATCGCCTTCAATGCGCGATGTTGAAGGAGCACTCGGCGTGTGAGCTGTCTGTTGCAGAAAGCGTTGGATGTGCAGCCAGATAGCGTTTCCACGCTGGACTATCGAGGTCGATATCACCAACGCAAGCGAGAAACAGGGATCCTCCATTCCTGCCTTTCCATTGCGTTCTCTCATAGTCGGTCCAAATCGAGTCACTGACCGTTTCGTGAGTCTCAAGTGAGAACTGATTGCTCGTCAGGCAACGGTCGACTTCCTTCTCAAGGGCGGTGCGGCTCTCTACGCTCAGGACAGGGCGACGGCAGTATAGTGGCTTGGAAACAGTGCTAGCGTCTAGGGGGATCAGAATGCGACAGCTCAAACTCGGCATTCCCAGGCGCACGGTGCATAACCGGGAATCTGAAACTCTCCGACACGATGCCTCGTCGACATCGCCAGCGAAATGGCTCCGTGCGCGCTCAACAATGTGGAGTAACGCGCTACATACATCGTCGCCCTGCCTGTCGACCGGGGTTGGCTCTGTTGCGGTGTTTTCTCTTTCGGGAGGCAGGGCGGAATCACTCCTATCTGGCGTACGCTCGCTCTCCGGCTGCTCGTGAAAGGTTCGAGAGGTCACCCGAACGGTGTCTCCTTCAATCGACACCCCGTAGCCCAGGGCTTTGACGGCGGAGAGGAACATCTGGTGCGCTTCGGCAACTGAAAGAGGATGGTCCACATAGATCAGGTCCAGCGTGTCAAACCCTCCACCTTCGACGATGTGATACTTTCCGGTAAGTTCGTCGAAGAACTTCACCAGAAGGTCGAGGCGGACGTTCTCGAAGTCCAGCGTTATCATCTTCGGCTGCTCTTTCTCGGAGGTCGTGATCTGCTGGCGCATCCCGCTCGGGTGAATCCCCGGTGGCGAGCCATCTTCTGTCGCAGCAAAGCCAACGAACGGCAGGAAAGCCAAGAGCGAA
This sequence comes from uncultured Binatia bacterium (SeqCode), assembly GCA_964611965.1. GTDB lineage: Bacteria > Desulfobacterota > Binatia > HRBIN30 > HRBIN30 > CAZTDK01. The sequence continues at coordinate 2,078 of CAZTDK010001063.1, forward strand.
AATATCGCGCCTGTGATCATCCGGCGTGCCCCCTCAACACAGTGCATGGCCGCTTTTA
>CAZTDK010001064.1:0-2134 GCA_964611965.1 uncultured Binatia bacterium (SeqCode)
TTGGCATCATGGCCCACATTGATGCCGGCAAGACGACTACGACCGAGCGCATCCTCTATTATACTGGCATCAACTATAAGATTGGCGAGGTCCACGAGGGCACCGCCACCATGGACTGGATGGTCCAGGAGCAGGAACGCGGCATCACCATTACCTCGGCGGCCACCACCTGTCATTGGCGCGATCACCGCATCAACATCATTGATACGCCGGGGCACGTCGACTTCACCATCGAGGTGGAACGCTCGCTGCGCGTCCTCGACGGTGCCGTCGCCGTGTTCTGTTCCGTTGGTGGTGTCGAGCCGCAGTCCGAGACCGTCTGGCGACAGGCCGACAAGTACGGCGTTCCGCGCATCGCGTTCATCAACAAAATGGACCGAGTGGGTGCCGATTTCGACCGCGGTGTGTCCATGATCCGCGACCGGCTGCGCGCCAACGCCGTTCCCATCCAGTTGCCCATCGGCGCGGAAGAAAATTTTCGCGGCATCGTCGATCTGATCACTATGAAGGCCATCCTTTGGGACGACGACAGCCTCGGCGCCCGCTATCGCACCGAAGAGATTCCCGCCGACTTGTTGCCGACCGCCGAGAAGGCGCGCGCCGAGTTGCTCGAGGCAATCGCCGACAGCGACGAAGCCCTCCTGGAAAAATATCTCGACGGCGGTGAGATCTCCGAGAGCGAGATTCGTGAGGCGGTTCGCAAAACCACGCTCGCGATCAAGATGATCCCGGTTCTCTGCGGCTCGGCGTTCAAGAACAAGGGGGTGCAGTCCCTGTTGGATGCCGTCGTCGATTTCCTGCCGGCGCCGACTGATGTTCCCGCGATGCACGGGACGAACCCCAACACCGGTGACGACGAGATCCGGGAAGCCGACGACGCGGCCCCGTTCTCCGCCTTGGCCTTCAAGATCATGACCGATCCGTTCGTCGGTACCCTGACGTTTTTGCGCGTCTATTCCGGCGTGATTGAATCCGGGTCGTACGTCTTCAACTCGACCAAGGGCAAGAAGGAACGCGTCGGGCGGCTCCTCAAGATGCACGCCAACAAGCGCGAGGATATCAAGGAAATCAATGCCGGTGACATCGCCGCCGCCGTTGGGCTCCGCGACACGACGACCGGCGACACGCTGTGCGACGAGAACAAGCCGGTGATCTTGGAGTCCATCGAGTTTCCCGAGCCGGTCATTTCGATCGCCATCGAGCCGAAGACCAAGGCGGATCAGGAACGGCTCGGCGTGTCGTTGCAAAAGCTCGCTAGTGAAGATCCGTCTTTCCGGGTGGCGACCGACCGCGAGACCGGCCAGACGATCATTTCCGGCATGGGTGAGCTGCACCTGGAGATCATCGTCGACCGCCTGTTGCGCGAGTTTAAGGTCGACGCCAGCGTCGGCAAGCCGCAAGTGGCGTACAAGGAAACCATTCGCCGGGCCGCGGAGCACGAGACCAAGTTCGTGCGGCAGACCGGTGGGCGCGGTCAGTACGGCCATGTGGTCTTGCGCGTCGAACCGCTTGGGGCGGGCAAGGGATTCGAGTTCAAGGATGGTACCAAGGGTGGCGTCGTGCCGCGCGAATACGTCCCGGCGGTCGAGAAGGGCGTGCGCGACGCGACCGACGGTGGCGTGCTGGCCGGATACCCGATCGTCGATGTGAAGGTGACGTTACTCGACGGTTCGTATCATGAGGTCGATTCGTCGGAAATGGCCTTCAAGATCGCCGGTTCCATGGCGTTCAAAGATGCCGCAAAGAAGGCCAACCCGGTGATTTTGGAGCCGGTCATGTCGGTCGAGGTCGTCGTTCCGGAGGAATTCTCGGGTCCGGTGTTTGGCGATCTGAACGGTCGTCGGGGCCGCATCCAAGGGATGGATAATCGCGCCGGGGCGCAAGTGATCACCGCAACCGTACCGTTGTCAGAGATGTTCGGGTACGCCACCGACCTGCGCTCGATGACGCAGGGGCGGGCGAACTACACGATGCAGTTCGCGCACTATGAGCCGGTGCCGCAATTGATTTCCGAGGAAATCACCGCGAAAGCGGTCGGCGCGTAGAGTCAGTACGACGAGGATGAACGGGGAGGCCTGTCATGGCGAAGCAGAAGTTTGAGCGCAAGAAGCCGCACGCGAACGTGGGGACGATC
>CAZTDK010001065.1:0-2133 GCA_964611965.1 uncultured Binatia bacterium (SeqCode)
TGGGCTCGACCCCGTAGACGCGACTGAAGTCCTGGATGAAGCGCTCCACTAACAGGGGAATGTCCTCACGGCGCTCGCGCAGCGATGGCAGATGAATCGGCACCACGTTCAAGCGGTAATAGAGATCGGTGCGAAAGGTGCCATCCCTGACGGTGTCATCGAGATCGCGGTTGGTCGCCGCGATGATGCGCACGTCGACGTGCACCGGCCGGGTCGAGCCGAGCGGCGTCACCTCCTTCTCCTGGATGGCACGCAAGAACTTCACCTGCAGCGGCAGCGGAATTTCGGCGATCTCATCGAGAAACAGGGTGCCGCCGGCGGCGGCTTGGAAGACGCCTTCGTGATCTTCGATGGCACCGGTAAAAGAGCCCTTCCGATGGCCGAACAGCTGGCTTTCGAGCAGTGTTTCCGACAGGGCGCCGCAATTGATCGCCAGGAACGGCCGCACGGCCAACGGCCCCTTGTTATGAATGGTCCGCGCTACCAGCTCCTTGCCGGTGCCGTTCTCGCCCGAGATGAGCACGTTACTCTTGTTTTGACTGACGGCATCGATGACGCGATAGATCTCCTGCATGCGCGCGCTGGTACCAATGATCTCCCCGAAGCGATCGAACTTGCGCAGCTCGCGCTTCAGCTGCGTGACCTCGCGCCGCAAGTCGCGCACTTCCAGCAGACGCGCCGCCACCAGGAGCAGCTCGTCGGGGTGGCAGGGTTTGATCAGGTAGTCGCCAGCGCCCAGCTTCATCGCCTCGACCGCCGTCTGGATGGTGCCGTGCCCGGTGAGCACGATGGTCGCCGGATGGAGCTGGCGCGCGTGCATTTCCCGCAGCAACTGCATGCCGTCCATCACCGGCATGTTGAGGTCCGTGATCACCAGATCGTAGCTGTACTCGCTCAGGCGTTGAAGCGCGGCCGCACCGGTGCCGGCGGCATCGACGATATAGCCCTTGCGCTCGAGGATCTTGGTCAACGTGCGAACCATGTTGGCCTCGTCCTCGACGAGCAGAATGCGTGAGGGTGGTGGCATCAATTGCCGATCAGGATGCCGCCGCGGCCTCCGGCAGCATCACCTCCGACGCGCACGGGCACGGGAACTCGATGGTGAACGTCGTCCCACGATCCACCTGGCTCTCGACGCGGATGTCGCCTTTGTAGCGCCGCACGACGGAATGCACCACCGACAAGCCAAGACCGGTGCCCTGTCCCGGGTCCTTGGTGGTGAAGAACGGGTTGAAAATGTCCTTGAGATGCTCCGGCGGGATCCCCACTCCGGTGTCGGAAAACTCCAGTTGCACGCGGCCATCCAGCAGCGGTGCGGTGCGCAATCGCAGCTCGCCGCCACGAGGCATCGCCTGGACGGCATTGGTGATCAGGTTCAAGAAGATCTGCCGCAGCGCGTTCTGATTGGCCATGCACGTGCTCAGTGCCCCAAACTCGGTGATCACGCGCACCTCGCTGTTCTGCAAGCTCTTGTGCATCAACTGCAACGTCTTGCGGAGCAAATCGTTGATATCGACGACCTCGAGCTCGGCGCGCGATTCGCGGGAGAACTCGAGCAGGGTGTTGATGACCGCCTGCACGCGCCCCATTTCTTCCTTGGCGATCCGCAGATCTTCGGCCACTTCCCGGTTGTTCGCGTCGACGATCTCTTCCAAGTCGTAGAGGGCGTTGGTGATGATGCCCAGCGGGTTGCGGATCTCGTGCGCGATGCCCGCCGCGAGCTGGCCGATGGCCGCCATCTTCTCCGACTGAATGAGCTGGCTCTCGAGCCGTTTGCGGTCCGAAATGTCGACGCAAATGATGAGGAAGAAATGGTGGTGGCCGTATTCGATCAGCCCGGCGTTGAAGAATACCGGCACCGCTTCCCCGTCACGGGTCTGCAGGTGCAGATCCTCGCGGTTCGAATGCCCGCGCTGCCGGCTTTCCTCGAAGACGCGGATGGCGCGCGCGCGCTCGCCGGACGGGAGCAGATCCCAGATACACATCCCGGTCATCTCGCCGCGCGAGTACCCGACGAGCTTCTCGGCCACCTTGCTCGCATCGAGGATGCGCCCGCACTCGTGGTCGACCGTAAAGATCGCCACCGGGGCATTATCGGTCGCCTGCTGGTAACTGGCCTCTTGCTCGCGCAGC
>CAZTDK010001066.1:0-2132 GCA_964611965.1 uncultured Binatia bacterium (SeqCode)
GTTGTGCGTTGTGCGCGCCATAGTGCCCGGCTCTTGCAGGTCAGTCCAGGGTAGCGTGTGTGATGCCCTGGGCTATGGGCGTTTCGCCCCGTTGAGGCTGCGGCGGAACCAACGGCCCCTACGGGGCGGCCAGACATCAGCCTGGGGCAGCGCGGGGGGCAATTCGTCAACCGCCGCAGGCGGGTGCCGGCGGTCTGGATGTGGAGATCCCCCCCTTGTGCCGCCGTAGCCCACGATTTCAGCTTGCTGCATTCGGCTTGAGAGTGGTATCGACCTCGACGCTATGTGTTCATACGCGCCCAAAGCATCCGATCACCGTTCCAACGCGTGGAAACGGCGGCTCCTCCGCACGACCCCGTGCCTGGCGTTGCTGTTTGCCCTCGCTGTCTTGGGATCCGGCTGCGGCGAGCATGATGTCCAGAGTCCGTCCACAACCGTAGCCGGTGAGCCGGTTCCCTTTCACCCCGCGGCGAGCGGCCCGACGCGCTTCGGGGATATTCCGTGGCCGAGTGACCTGTACCGTAATGCCGACGGCACGATCGGCGAAGTTCCCGGGCTCGAACGAGTCGCATCGAGCGCCAAGAACCTTGAGCGCGGACTCCAGGCGCTCGACGGATTCGGCCGTTCGACCGGGGCGCTGTTCTATCTCGACACTGCGGTGGATCCGCAGACCTTGCCGCGCACCTGGGCCGACGCTACGGCGGCGGACGTCAGTGTCTTCATCGCCAACGTGGACGACACTTCTTCGCAACTCGGCACGCGCTACCCCGCGTACGCCAAGTATTTGCCCACACTCGGCTGCCTCTCGGTGATTCCGGTGCCCGGTGTGGTGCTGCCGCCGGGCGTGCGGCACGCGGCTGTGCTCACGGTGCGTATGCACACGACGGACGGCACCGCGCTCGTTGCTGACACCGAGCTCGAGCGTATCGCCGCGCTGCCGGCACGGGCGCGCACGACAGCGGTTGAGCATCTCTATGGGGACGCCCTCGATGAGTTGGTTGCGCACGCCGGTGTGCGACGCAAGACCGACGTGGCGAGCCTCGCCGTGTTTACGACCTCGCGTCAGGTCTTCGAGCTTCCGCAGCTGCGCGCCCAGTTGCGCGCCCAGCCCGAACCTGCGCTGATCCTCGATTCCGCCGCCGCCGCTCCGTACACGGTCGCGGTGTTCGGCATCGACGGCCACCCGTCGCTGGACGACTGGCTGGGCACTCCGGACAAGGACGAGAACGGCCGCGAGTGGCCGGGCGGCGACAACCCGGGAGGGATCGCCCATGACCAGGTCGCGGTGATTGCTTCTGGCGCGTTCGTGGCGCCGAGCTTCAGCGACAAGAAGACGCACCACTTCGAACGGAGCCCACAGTCCGGCGAAATCATCATCGCCGACCCGAATGCCAAGATCCCGGTGACGCTGATGATCCCGAAGGGGCCGATGCCGGCGGATGGCTTCCCAGTCGTGATCCACGGTCACGGCCTCAGCAACCACCGTGGCAGTATGCTCGGCGTGGTCAACGAGCTGGCGCGCGCCGGGTTCGCGATGATCGCCATCGACGACGTGGACCACGGGGCGCGCGGCGGCATCATGGACGTGAAGAACAACTTCCCCGGGAGCTACCAGGGCCCCGATGGCATCCCGGACACCGCTACTTTTCCCATCACGTTTTTCGCGGGCTTCAGCGATTTCGTGGCCATGCGCGACAACTTCCGGCAGACCGTGTTGGACGAAACCAGCGTGGTCCGTTTGATCCAGAGCGCGCAGCTCGACCTTGAGCCGTTGGCCGCCGCTGCCGGCGGCGTCACGCCCAGGCTCGATCCGACACGCATCTATTGGAGCGGCGGTTCGCTCGGCGGCATCATGGGTGCGATGACCATCGCGGTCGAGCCGGAGATCCACGCGGCGGCGCTGCAGGTGCCCGGCGCCAGCTTCATCCAACTCATTAGCTCCGACTCGGCCACCGTCGCCCCGTTGGTCGGAAGCCTCGCGGGCACGCAGTTGGGAGTCCAAGGCAACGAGGTGCTCGACGAGTTTCATCCGCTGGGAACGGTACTCGGTGCGGTGACCGAAGCGGGCGACCCGATCGCCTATGCGCCCCACGTATTCCACGACCCCCTTCTCCCGGAGCGTACACCGCCCG
>CAZTDK010001067.1:0-2115 GCA_964611965.1 uncultured Binatia bacterium (SeqCode)
CTCGTTGAGCGCGGCCGTTGCTTCGTTGCGGTCGGGTGCCGCACCGACGGTATCGGCGCGGCGCTTGTCTGTCTGGCGTGGCGATGTGCCCGGTTCCTCCACGGGGTGCAGGAACGAAGTGATGGTGAGCTTGAAGGTGGTTGTCGCGGCGGCGTCGGCGTTGGCGGCGCCGCCGGCGGCCAACAGGTTCTCCGGACTTGATCCGGTGCCGGCGTTGGGGGCGGCGCCACTCTGCCCGGGCTCGCCGGCCGGATCTGGCTGCGGCGGTTGGCTCTTGGTGTTTGCTTGGTCGCGATGTTGCTGCGCGCGCGCATCGCCTGATTCATCCTGCGAGCCGGTCTTACTGGACTCACCCGAGCGACGCTGGGCCCTGTCTTGCTGCGGTCCGCCAGCGCGTTCGTCCGTTGCACCCGTTGCGCCCTCCTTGGATTGAGTGGTCGCGCGGTTTCCGGCAGATTCGGATTCGTTCCCGAGGGCTCGCCCGCGATCCGTTGGTTCGGCGCGAACCGCAGACAGGATGGCGTTGTGGAGCGGATCGGGAAGCAGGCTCAATAGCCTGTCGGGTGCCGAATGCCGCGGCGCTGATTGCGGCTCCGCCGCGGAGTCCTCCTGCCCCTGCGGCGCCGGAACTTCACCCGACCGCTGCAAACTGCTGCCGGCCCTCTCTTCGCCAGGGCCACCTTTTCCAATCAGCGACGCAGCCGGCGCGGCGCCGTCGTCCATTTCAGCGAGCATCCCTTTCTGATGCTTCAATGATTGGGCGGGCGGCGGCGGCTCGGGCGCCACGAGGGGCGATGCAGCCAGGGTAAGCAAAGACAACAGGGCTGCAAAGACAGAGCGTGGCACGCGTCGGGAGATGATGCGCTGTGGGCGCCAGCGCTCGCCCAATGCCAATGTCTGCGCAATGAGGACTGGCGCCAGGCGTGACGGCCGTGGGTGTCGTCGCAGATCCACCAGCGTCGTGAGCCGGTCGGTAAGTTGCCCGCGCTGATCTACGAGCTCTGCTGCAGCGAGCTCATCCACCCACCGACGATGCGCGACAAGCGCACAGCCAACGCCGATCCCAACAACCAGCACGAGAGCTGACCATATGACCGCGCGGAACGACGACGGGTCAGCGCGCGCGCCCACGGCGATCAACGCGGCGGCGACGAGGAAAACGGCAGTCAGGGCGAGGCTGGCGGCGTGCAGCGCCGTTACGGTGTTCAGCCGTCGGCGGAGCATCTGCAAGCGCTCTTCGATCTCCGCTAGACCCAACGTAATCGCCGGCATTCAATCCGCGCCCCAGTTGTGCGGCGAGCATAGAGTAGGCCCCCGAGTGGGTCAACATAAGGGCCTGCGGGCCGCGTTCGCCGCGCGGTTTTCGTCGCAGGAAAAATTGACCGGTTTGCCATTGGGCTGGGGCCAGTTTTGCGGTATGAGGGACGGACGAGCAAAGGCGCCCCCGCTGGGGATGGAGAATGGCGGTGCCATGATGGTACGTGCCGGCGGACGTTCGCGACGTTGAGGAGGTATGTATGTGTCGACGTGAGGCGGTCAACTCAGTACCTGATGCGTTGCGCAGTAGGCCCGGTGCGCCGCCGCACCGCCGACATCACGCCGCTTGCGTTGCCCTGACACTGGCGATCGTCGGGGCTGCATGGATCGGCGTGCCCACTACGGCCGCGGCGATGGAGCTGGTGAGCGTGGATCTCTTTGGCCAAACCGGCAATGCGCCCAGCTCAGGCGTGTCGGTGAACGCGGATGGCAGCTTCGTGGCGTTCTACTCGGATGCCACGGATCTGGTCGTCAATGATCTAAACGGCGTGCGTGATGACTTCCTGCGTAATCGCACCCTGCAACGCACCGAGCTGACCAGTGTCAACAGCGCCGGGCAGCAAGGCAACTTTTCCAGTCAGCCCGGCAACGATTCCCCGTCCATCAACGGGGACGGACAGATCGTCGCCTTCGATTCCGATGCGACCAACCTGGTACCCAACGACACCAACGGGCACACCGACGTGTTTGTCCGGCTGCGGGCCACCGGCACGACCGAGATCATCAGTCTCAGCACCAGCGGCAGCCAAGGCAACGGCAACAGCAGCAATGCGAGCATCGACGCTGCCGGCCGATTCG
>CAZTDK010001068.1:0-2109 GCA_964611965.1 uncultured Binatia bacterium (SeqCode)
TGCCAAACTGCTTGCGACCCTCACCCCAACCCTCTCCCATGCCGGAAGTGGCATGGGAGAGGGGCTAGTTTTCCATTGTCTCGGGCGAGCGCAGGGTATGAACACTTCGTGGCGCTGCGTAACACGGAGGCTGAACATGGACAAGAGACAGCGGACGGCAGACGACGCACGACAAACGGATGACCAGGACCGGGGGTTGTACGCGGTGATGCTCTCGGAGTTGCCCCACGTCGGCGACCAGGCCGCCGGCCGCATCCTGGCGCGCAACCGCGAACGCGGTCACGGTCTCGCGACGTTCTTCCGGTTGCCGGAAGTAGTGCTGCGTGAGGACTACGCCCTGCGTCCTGCCGCCATCCATCGTGCCTGCGCGCAGCGTGAGGAGCACGAGCAACGCTGCCGCTGGCTCCTCGATCAGTTCGCCGCCGCGGGCGGCGGTGTCGCGCTGGTGGAAGAGGACGCCTACCCGACGCGCTTGCGGCAACGGCTGAGCCCGCATCCTGCCGTGCTCTACAGTTTCGGCGCTCCCGCGGTGCTGGCGGCGCCGACGTTGGCGGTGCTCAACTCGCGGACGATCACCGAGCAGGCCGTCGCCGCCAGCCTGGCGCTGGTGCAAGCGGCGGCCGCGCAGGGGTTCACCGTCGTCAGCGGCGGCATGAAGACGACCTATCGGATCGCCGCTGTCGCCAGTCGCGCCGCGGCGGCGCCACGGGTCATCGTACTCGACCGCGGCATCTTCGCCACCTTCGGCGCACGTCTCGATCGCGATCCCTTCGGGTTTGGCCCGGGACGCAGCGCGCTCGACGCGGGCCATACCTTGGTGGTGTCGCCGTTTCGGCTGATGGACCACGCCGCACCGCACAACGGCCGCCGCCGCGATGCGCTCATCGGCGCGCTCGCCGACGTGGTGGTCGCGATCCACGCGCGCGCCGGAGGCGAGATCGAGCGCGTCTGCTTTGAAGCGCTGGATCGTGGACAATGCGTGCTGTCGTGGTACGGCGAGAATGCCGGCCTCGTCGCGGCCGGCGCCACGGTCATCGAGGCCAAGGACCTCAGCGAGCTGGCACGCTATGCGGCACGGTAGGAGGAGACGACAGACAACAGACTGCAGGCAACAGACGAAATGAAACAGACTGCAAGCAACATGTGATAAAGAAAATGTGCCGTTCGCAATGGCAGGTTCTCTTTCATGTAGTCTATAATCTGTAATCTGTTGTCTGTTGTCTGTTGTCTGTTGTGTCTCCTTCGGTATTGGAGCAACTCCTTCAACTGCCGGCATCCGCGCTATAGCTCACGCCTGGCGGCGCGGCTGGCGGCTCGAGAAACGCATCGAACTGATGGTCTCCGGCGACCCAGCGCACCAGGAAGGGGATGGCGTAGCGCAGGATCAGGGGATGTGCCTCGGCGAGCGTCAGGCTGACGGGGCTGCAATCGAGGCAGACATCGGCGAACGCCGCGTGCGTCATGCTGTCGATCTCCAACAGGTAGCGCTGCGGATGCAGGAGGCTGTAGGCGAGCTCGCCGTTGGTGAGGAGACCGTCGAGGGTGCCGACCTCGACCATCGTCGGGATGCGGATGCTGGCTACTTGCGCTTCGATGCCCTCGGCAACCGGGGCCATCGCGAGCCCGGCGACCACCCGCGCATCCATGGCGCTCACCAACAAGGTCGTCAATCCGCCAAATGAGTGCCCCGACATGCCGATGCGGCTCGGATCAATTGCACCGAAGAAGAACGAGGTCGGGTCTGCATTCAGCGCCAACAGTGAGTCGATGACGAACATGATGTCCGCCGGCCGATTGGCGAGCGAGTCGGCTTCGGCCGCCGGCGTGTCGCCGCCGGTGAGACAGTCGGTGGTGGTATTGCCGGGGTGCGGCGGCGCGGCGACGACGAATCCTTGGGAAGCGAGGTAGGAAGTGAAAAATACCGACTGCTCCTGGTAGCCGCACGAGCCGTGCGAGAACATCACCAGGGGCAGATTGCGTACGCCGTCGGCTAGCGGCGCGTCGAGCTTGCCGCCGGGGTGCTGATCGGTCGGCCCGGTGCCCGCCGTTGCCGGATACCAGATCTCGGTGAGCAGCGCGCGCTGCCGGTCCGGCATGGTCACCGAGGGC
>CAZTDK010001069.1:0-2102 GCA_964611965.1 uncultured Binatia bacterium (SeqCode)
GCGTAGTACGACGGCGGAGCAGGAGGAGGTGGAGCATATTGGTACGACGAATAGTACGGCTGCGATGGCGGAGGTGAACCGTAGCCCGGTGCCGCAGCGTAGTTCCCAGCGTTTACGGCTTGGGCCATCAGCGCGAACGGTGCCGTAACGATTGCGGCAGCGGTGCTCACAATTCCGCCGACGACCGCAGCGGGCTGCCCCTTGAGAGGTGCCGGCTGGCCGCCGCGGCCGAAACGCAGGGACGGGAGACCGTGCGGGCCGACGTGCGGCTAAGCTTGCCGCTGCCGTCAGCAGGTGACAATGTTTGTCACCGCCGCGAGGATCCGTAAGACATGCGTCCGGCGATCCACATTTCTGCTCGGAAATTCAGGATGATGGAATTTTCGGAACCCACAGGAATCAATCTTACCAAGTGCTTCGCAAGCTGAAGCCCCCATCGCCGCCGAGATCGCCACCGGGCATTTCCACAAGCGCGCCGCCAGGTCGTGTAACTGCTGGACCGGGCCGGCGCGACCTCATCGCGCGGTACCAAGAAGCCACCGCCGGCGCCGTTGGGCGCTTCGGCAGCCACGTCGCCAAGAACCTCGACCACTCTGGCCCTTGCGAAAACTCTATTGGGGGATCACGAATGAAGCGCGGGCCGGGGAGTGGCTGACGATTCCGAGTCGTCCAGCGTCAATCCAGTAGCCGTGTTGCGCCACATTGTGCGCGAATCTGGGGGAATCGATGGTCGTTGTTCACAATCAGCGTTGTCCTTCAAGACTGAGAGCCGCACATGCCGAATAGTCGCGACCCTCCCATGCGGCGTTATGGCATCGCCATCGTCTGTATCGCTGTGGCGGTAGGCGTGCGGCGTTTGCTCGACCCGGTACTCGGCAACCAGACGCCGTACGCGATCCTCTACCTCGCCATCCTGCTGACGGCTTCCTACGGTGGTGTTGGTCCCGCCCTCCTCTCGATCGTGCTCGGCGCCCTTTCCACAAATTACTTCCTGGTTCAGCCCCGTGGCAGTTTTTCCATGGCGCATATGGAGGATCAGGTTGCCCAGGTTGTGTACCTGTTCGTGAGTCTTGGCATCGGGCTGATCGGTGGGACGATACGCGCCGCACGGCGGCAGGCCGATGCCGCAAGGGCCCATTTGGCTGCCATCGTGGAGTCCTCCGCCGATGCCATCATCGGAAAGGATCTCGACGGCATCGTGACCAGTTGGAACGCTTGCGCAGAGCGGCTGTTCGGATATACGGCGAACGAGATCGTCGGTTGCCCCATCAGTAGGCTGATCCCACCGGACCGCCGCAACGAAGAAGAGTCGATCCTGGCGCGTATCAAGTGTGGCAAATACGCCCACCTTTCTGAAACCGTGCGGCGGAGAAAGGACGGCGCGATGATCGACGTCGCGATCACGGTCTCACCGATCAAGAATGCCGCGGGTGATGTGGTGGGTGCCTCACAAGTGGCGCGCGACATCACCGTGCGTACGCGGGCAGAGGCGGCGCTGCAAGAATCGGAACGACGGCTGCGCGACATGATGGAGAACGTGCAACTGATCACCCTCATGCTGGATGAGCACGGCCATGTCCGGTTCTGCAATGAATGCCTCTTACGACTCACTGGCTGGCAACGGGAAGAGGTCCTGGAACGGGACTATTTTGACGTGTTCATTCCCGAGGACGCGCGGGAAGAGATGAGGCACGTCTACCGTGCCCTGACCGCCGGGTCATCGACGGGCCACCATGTCAATGAGATCATCACACGCAGCGGGGAGCGGCGGCTGCTTGCGTGGAACAACACCAGTCTGAAGGACAGCGCAGGGAAGATCGTAGGGGTCGCGAGCATCGCGGAGGACATTACGGAACGCAGCCGGATCGAGACGGCCCTGCGCGAGAGCGAGGCCAAGTTCCGCCAGTTGTCGGAGTCGTTGCCGCAGCTGATCTGGACATGCCAGGCAGACGGCGCCTGCGACTATCTGAGTCCGCAATGGGTAGACTACACCGGCATTCCGGAGCACGACCAGCTGGGGTTTGGCTGGTTGCAGCAGATCCACCCCGACGACCGCTCTCGGACGATCACCACCTGGAAATCCATGGCGGCTGTCTTCAAAC
>CAZTDK010001070.1:0-2095 GCA_964611965.1 uncultured Binatia bacterium (SeqCode)
TGTTTTTGTTGACGAGAATGCTCACTGGGCGAACTCCGCAAAGGGCGGAGCCTAACCGCTGGGCATAGCGAAGTCAATTTTGATGCGCGTGCATTTTGGTGCCGCGTGCAAACGCTCATCACAGCCCCTTTGGTCGAATCAGCGAGTCGGTGACGGGCGCCTCAGCGGATCTCTCATGAAGGCGAGAAGCGTTGCACAACTGCCCGCACCACATCGATCGGAATCGGCAGGACGACCGTATGGTTCTTCTCCGTCCCGACCTGCGCGAGCGCCTGCAACGTGCGCAACTGGATAGCCATCGGTTGTAATTCCATGATCGCCGCGGCTTCGCTCAAGCGCACGGCCGCCTGATATTCGCCTTCGGCATTGATCACCTTGGCGCGTCGCAAGCGTTCGGCCTCCGCCTGCCGGGCGATGGCGCGCTGCATGTCTTCCGCCAGATCGATTTGTTTGACCTCGACGACCACCACCTTGATGCCCCACGGCTCCGTGTGGGTGTCGATGATTTCCTGCAAGCGCGCGTTGAACTTGTCACGCTCGGCCAACAGCTCGTCGAGATGCGCCTGGCCACAGACACTGCGCAACGTCGTCTGCGAGACCTGCGACGTAGCGTAGAGATAGTTCTGCACTTCGACAACGGCACGGTTGGCGTCAACGACACGGAAGTAGAGTACCGCGTTCACTTTGACCGACACATTGTCGCGGGTGATGACATCCTGCGGCGGGACATCGAGCGTGATGGTGCGCAGATCGACACGAAACATCTGCTCGACCAGCGGAATCACGTAGACGATCCCGGGACCCCGCGAAGCGGTAAGCCGCCCAAGCCGAAAGACGACGCCCCGCTCGTACTCCCGCAAGATCTTGACGCCGCTGAGCAGCAGGGCGAGCACGATAACCAGGAACATCGGAACAGCAAGCATGGGCGCACCCTATCACAGCGATAGATTTAGGCGAACTGACGGCCGGCGATATCCCCTGCCCTACAACGGAAGAGCGCCTCGCACCCGCGCTCGCCCCGAGACGGCACCGCCTGGCGACCATTCCTGCCCTGAGGCTCCTCGAAGGGGGGAGCGGCCCATAGAAAGGACGCCGGGCGCAGCCCTGCGGCCCCGCAGCCCGCACGATTGCGCTCGCCACAACTTCGACTTAGTCTTCGCGCAATGTTCGAGTCGCTGCCGCCACGCTGGCGGGCCGTGGTCAACTCGCTCGCGTACGGCGCGCTCGTCACCCTGGTGACCGGTCTGGGCTACTTGACCTTCCGCGCCATCAACGAGCACCGCCATGCGAGCGATGCAGCCGGCAATCCGGCGGTCAGCAGTGGCGAAGGCAGCGAGCCTACCTCCCTGCCCCTGGTCGAGCTCGACAGCTTCTCGACGCGGCGCGAGAAGAGCTCTGACAGTGAGCGCTTGCAAGTGGCCCTACGGCTGCGACTGAACGCCGCGAGCAGCATGAGCTGCTACGTCTTCGTGCTGGCGCGCAATGATCACGCTGTCCCGAAACTCTGGGCGGTGTGGCCAACTCAAGGCCCGGGCGGTGCGATCACCGGGGGCGGCCACCTCAGCGGCAGCAACCCCGCCGGCGGGCAAGCGGTGGTTCTGGCCTCCGGATGGACACGCATCAATGCCACCCTCGACCACCCCCTCGGAAAGCCGCCGTTCGACACCGTCATGGTCTACGTCGTCAGTCCCAAGGGTGAAGTCCTGCTCGCCCGGCCCTTCGCATTGTAGCGTCAGCCTGAGAAAGGACACCGATGGAAGCTCGAGACAAGACCTTCGCCATGCGTTTCTCGCTCACCGCCACCATCCCCGACGCCCTGTGGGAAGACGACGATTTCGAAGCGGACGACTGGCTCAACGAGTGGGAGCTTGCGATCAAGCCGGGAATGATCCGCGCCATCTTCTCTCACCTCCGTTCGTTCCCGAATTGGGAAGCGCACGTCCGCAACCGCGGCATTTCACCGCTCGACGAAGTCGAGATCGTGTTGACGCGCCGCTTCAGCCTGCCGCCGAAGTCGGGACCGTCCGGAAAGGCCGATTGAGGAATCCAGAGATGATGCAGATGGCCACAGATCAGTACCTGTTGGCACGTCACT
>CAZTDK010001071.1:0-2095 GCA_964611965.1 uncultured Binatia bacterium (SeqCode)
AGGTGGTCCGGGCATTCCCCGACACCGTCAGTGGTGACGCGCCGAGCGCGGTGCGCGACCTCACCAACTTCAAGAGCGAGTTGATTCTCAACGATCTGGTGCTGATCGAACGCCGCCTCGAGCGCCTGAAGAAAGAGAAGGGGAAGGAGCAGGAGCGCGCGCTGCTCGAACGGTGTAAGGCTGTGCTCGAAGCCGAGCAGGTGCTGCGCAGCCTGCCCTGGACGGCGGAAGAGGCGACGGCCCTGGCGGGATTCGGCTTCTTGTCGCGGCGGCCGATCATGGTCGTGCTGAACGTCAGCGACGAGGCCGTGCACGCCGGCCTGCCGGCCGACGTGGCGGCATGGCTGCAAGCCGAAGCGGTGCAGGGGTTAGTCCTTTCGGGGAAAATCGAGATGGAAATCGCCGCGCTCGATGCGGACGACCGGCAAGCCTTTCTCGACGACCTGGGCTTGCAGGCACCGGCGCGTGAGCGCTTCATTCGCGCCGCCTACGAGCTACTCGACCAGATCAGCTTTCTCACCAGCGGCGAAGACGAGGTGCGCGCCTGGACGATCAAGCGGGGCACCCCGGCGGTGAAAGCCGCGGGCAAGATTCACAGCGACATCGAGCGTGGCTTCATTCGCGCCGAGGTCGTGCACTTCGAGGATTTCGTGCACTACGGCAGCGATGCCAAGTGCCGTGAGGCCGGCAAGCTGCGCCTCGAAGGCAAGGAATATGTGGTCAAGGACGGTGACATCATTCACTTCCGATTCAATGTGTGAGCGGCGCGCAACTCACAGTAACGCACCGATGAAGTGCTCGAGCTCGATGTTGAGCTTCATGATCACTTGATCGGAGCCGCGGGTGAGGCCGATGCCTGGACCCATATTGTACTCGAGTCCGCCGAACAGCTCACCGCGAATCACCGGGAAAAGGTAGTGCTGCTGCTCGGAGAGCGGGTCACTGTCTTCGATGGCGCCGATCCCACCGTAGAACTCGAGGCCGGGCGAGAGCCACCGCTCGTAGTTGTAGTAGAGCCCGGTGGCATACCCGAATTCGAAGCCTGTGGTTTTTTCGGGACCCCAGAAAAGCGGCTTTTCGAACTTCGGGTTCAGGTCGATTTGCAAGCGGCCGAAGTTCTTCTCGATGATCGGCCGGAGCTCGAGCTCGAGCTCGCTTTCGTCGAACTGGGGTATCTTGTTCCATTCGAGCTCCACGTACCAACCGAGATCGACGGGCAGTTGTCCTTGTTCGAACAGAGAACCGCGCAGGCGGTATTTGGAGCCGGCATACTGCAGCGACGCGCCGTTGGGGTGCGCGAGGTTGAGGTAGACGGCCGCTTCGATCTTGTCGGTCAGGCCGTAGGTTAGCTCGAGCGACGTACGATACATGTATTTACTCGCATACACCTCACTGGAAGTGCCGCCATCGTCTTCCGAGTGACCATCGGGAATGTAACTGTTGAGCGATTCGAGCTCGACAACGCCTTTGCCCTCGGTTTGTGACGGGTAGACCTCGAACTCGAAGGGGTCCACCTGGGCGATGGCAGGGCGCGTGAGCAGCGCTAAGGCAAGGGTCAAAACGGCGGATCGCATTCCCATGATGCTTCTCTCCTGTTGGTCGTGCGAGGCAGGCTTGGAGCGGTGGTTCGGAGCGCCGGCCCGCGTTGCAGCGCTCCGTCCTGTTGTCCGTGACGTGATACGGGTTGAAGCTGTTTCGCAGCTGGTGGCGTCTAGTCAGTGCGGGCGCGTTGCTTGATCTCTTCCTGTTTGGCCCAGCGAATGACGCGATCACGCTGCGCAGTGGTCAGGCGCGCATCTGCGTGCAGCAGGCGGTAGTACGCCGGCGCCATGTCGCCGTTCGTGAGCGCGCTGGCGATCTGGCCGAGCTTCTGCGCCGCGGTCTCCGGATCGGATTCGTACGCCGCCCAATCGGAGAAATTCAGCCGTTGCCGGCCCTCGCTGACATCGTGGCGAATCAGCCACGAAATTGGCGCAACGGCGCTGTACCACGGCCACACGGTTTCGTTGGAGTGGCAGTCGTAGCAGGCGTGGTGGAGCGCACCTTTGATCTCGGCGGACGCGGCGAGGTCGCCCCGTACTGGAGGGTTCGTGGC
>CAZTDK010001072.1:0-2091 GCA_964611965.1 uncultured Binatia bacterium (SeqCode)
GTCGCCGATGCCGCGCACGCCCGGCGCGGGCACGTCGACGGCGTAGTCGCGGAAATCCGGCATCCGCAGGTCGCGCAGCAGCATGCCGCCGTTGGCGTGGGGGTTCGCGCCCATGCGGCGTTCGCCCTTGGGCGCCAGGGCGGCCAGCTCCGGTTTCAGGCGGCCGTGCGCGTCGAAGAGTTCCTCCGGCCGGTAGCTCCGCAGCCAGTCCTCCAGCAGCTTGAGGTGCGCGGGATGGGTCGCCGGGTCGGAGAGCGGCACCTGGTGCGCGCGGAAGGTGCCTTCAATCTGCAGGCCATCGACCCATTTCGGCCCCGTCCAGCCCTTGGGCGAATTGAGGACGATCATCGGCCAGCGCGGACGCGTGTGGCGGCCGTCGACCCGGGCCTCGTGCTGGATGCGCCGGATCTCCTCCACCACCGTGTCGAGCGTCGCGGCCATGGTCTCGTGCATTGGTCCGGGCTCGCCGTGAAACTCGACGAAGTACGGCGTCCATCCGTAGCCGCGGAACAATTGCTCCAGTTCCTCGCGGGTGATGCGGGCGAGGACGGTCGGGTTGGAAATCTTGTAGCCGTTGAGATGCAGGATCGGCAGCACCGCGCCATCGGTGATCGGATCGAGGAACTTGTTGGAATGCCACGCCGTAGCCAGCGGGCCGGTTTCCGCCTCGCCGTCGCCAACGACGCAGGCGACGACGAGATTGGGATTGTCGAACACCGCTCCGAACGAATGGCTGAGGGAATAGCCGAGCTCGCCGCCCTCGTGGATCGAGCCCGGGCATTCCGGCGATGCGTGGCTGGGAATTCCTCCGGGAAACGAAAACTGAACAAAGAGCTTGCGAAGCCCGGCCTCATCCTGGCTGATATTCGGATAGATCTCGCTGTACGTGCCCTCGAGGTATGTGTTGCCTACCACCGCCGGTCCGCCGTGCCCGGGGCCGGAGACATAAATCATGTCGAGGTCGTATTTCTTGATGACCCGGTTCAAGTGCACATAGATGAAGTTCTGACCCGGGGTCGTGCCCCAGTGTCCGAGCAACATATGCTTCACATCCGCGAGCATCAGCGGCCGCTTCAGGAGCGGATTGTCGTAAAGATAAATCTGGCCGACCGACAGATAGTTGGCGGCGCGCCAGTAGGCATCGATCTTGTGGAGCAGCTCCGGGCCGAGCGTCGTGGTCTTCATGCGTCACCTTCGGGGCTTCCTGTTACACACGAACGCAGGCTGGGTCGGGATGAACCCGTTGTTGTCTTCGCTTGGCGTCTTGAAGCTTCGCTTCCATCGCCGTACCTCCCGAGAAGATAGGAGGAACGGACATGCCAGGTAAGCTCGTATTACTACGCGCGTGCAACTACGCGCTCTACGCGCGTAGTTGCGTCAGACCCTGTGCGGCCGTAGCCGTCCGCGCCGCGTTCCTGATCGCTTCGGACTGAGCTTGGGAGAGGAGCGCTCAGGTGCCCCCGTGGCCGTTTTCCTGCTCATGCCCCTTTTCATGTCCGCTGTTGTGGTCTTTCCCATGTTGCGGGCCAGGATGCGGGCCGTGATCGCCGCCGTGACTCGCGTGGTAGCGTGGGACGTATTCGTTATTGTACCAGCTGTTTTGTACAAAGTAGACTGGCCGGCCGCAGGCGTTGTACTTGCCGCAGTGCTTGCTCCAGTGCTTCGCCTGGCCCGGAGGGACGTTAAGGTACATCGGCTCCTGGACCACGCCCGCCGGGACCTGCTGGATCACGACCGGCTGTGGGTAAAGCAGTTGCGGCTGCGGGTAGCCGCCGATATCGATGCTGCCATAGAAGCCGGGCTGGCCGATCTGAACGGATACGCCCGCATCGGCGGCAAGCGCCGGAACGACCATTGCGGCCACCGCCGCGACGAAGAGGAAACGTTTCATATCTGAGTTCCTTGTGAGTGGTTGCGTCCATTCAGCACGCTCTGCCGATGGAGCCGTCCGCGTTCATAGCCGCGGCGGAAGGGTGGGTGGTTGTACTCCTCTGGGTAATCGTGGCGCAAATTATCGAGTGCCGCAGCCTCTGACTGATTGCCGGTTTGGCCGAACTGCGCGATTTCGAAGCCGCGACGATACTGTGCAAG
>CAZTDK010001073.1:0-2090 GCA_964611965.1 uncultured Binatia bacterium (SeqCode)
CTGGCGTTCGGCGTGGTGGCGGTGGCGAGCGGCATGTTTCTCTGGCGCGGAACGCGCTTTTGGGATCGGCTCGCGCATTCGGCCGCCGAGGTCGGCATGCTCTTCTGCACCCTGGTGCTGATTACCGGCCCGATTTGGGCACGCCCCGTATGGGGCACGTGGTGGACGTGGGACGCGCGGCTGACGACGACGCTCATCTTGTGGCTGATCTATGCCGCCTATCTGATGATGCGCACGGTGTCGGGTCCCGGCGATCAAGGTGCGCGCTATGCGGCGATCCTGGGAATTGTCGGTGCGGTCGACATCCCGATCATCAACCGCTCGGTCTACTGGTGGCGCACCATTCATCCGGCCGTGCTGATCACCCGCGAGGGTAGCTCCGGCCTTGCCGATCCACGCATGCAAGTGACGCTCGGGCTCTGCTTCCTGGCGTTCTTTCTGCTGTTCGTGTGGTTGGTGTGGGTCCGCAACGAGAACGCTCGTTTGCGCGACGCGGTCGAAGACATGCGCCAGCAGGTGCTGCAGGAGGGAATGGGAGCGTGAGGGCGTGCGGGGTGACGGGTAGCTGCGTGCCTTTTTGCTTATCCTTACGCCCGCAAGCCCCTACGCCGTCACGCCCCTTCTTCTTGACGCTGAACTGAGGATGGCATGGAAAACCTGAGCTACTTGTTTGCCGCATATGCCGCGGTGTGGGCCTTACTCTTTGTCTATGTCGTGCTCTTGTCACGACGCAACCGCGCCCTCGAACGGGAGATCGAAGAGCTGCGCGAGTTGCTGCGCCGCGGTTAGGGCCTGCGGCCGGCGTCTCTTCCATGGTCGGCTCTCCAGGTCCGACAGCAGGCTGCTAGAACTGCCCGCGTCCGTCCACGTCCATGAGACAGGGGGAGCTGTAAGCCTTCACCACCCGACTGCTGACGCGAGCGTTCAAGCGTTTTCCGCGGCTCGGCGAGCGCTGGGCGGGAGCGTACAGCGCCACTGCTTACTCGTCACTGCTGCCATAGCGCGCCGTCGATCAATGGGCTAGCGTCGAGCCCGATGACGTCTCCCGCTCGGGTGCGAGAGCGCGCGCCAGCGCCTGCCGAGCATACTGCCGTGCGTCCGTGGTGGATGCGGATGCTCCCGTTTCTCGGGCGGCCGCCGGCACTCACCGCGCATCAATGGCATCTGCTCGGCGTCGTCGGTGCGGCAACGTTGTTTGCCGAGTACGGCATGGCAATCCTCGGACTGGCGTTGCCGCAGATCCAAGCCGGGCTGCGCGTCGCGGAAGGCGAGGTGGGGACGCTGACGGCGATCATACGCCTGGGCGTCATTCCGGCGCTTCTCCTGACGGCTCTGGCCGACCACGTCGGCCGGCGCGTCCTGCTGCTGACCACTATCGTGGGGTTTACCCTTGTGACGTTGCTCACGGCGTTTGCGCAAGATGCCGTACAATTCACCGCCTTGCAGTTTGTCTCGCGGGTATTCATTGCCGCGGAGGTGATGCTGGCCGTCGTCGTGGTTGCCGAGGAGTTCGACGCCGACACGCGTGGCTGGGGCATCGGGATGATCGGGGCGCTGGGCACACTCGGTCACGGGGTGGCGGCCATCCTGTTCTCCCTGGTGAATGTGCTGCCGTTCGGTTGGCGGGCGCTGTACGTCATCGGGGTGGCGCCCGTGTTGCTGCTCCCGTGGTTCCGCCGCTCGCTTGTCGAGACGCGCCGCTTCGAGCTCCACCGCGGGACGCAGGCGGGAGATTTCGGCTGGCACGCCGCCCTGCGTCCGTTCCGCAACCTGGGGCGCATGTATCCGGGGCGCATGATCGCGTTGGGTGCCGCGCTGATCCCTCTGGCGTTTACCCTCGAAACCGCAGTGACGTTTCTCTCCAAGTCCTTGCAGCAAGCGCACGGCTATTCGCCTGCGAGCGTTGCCAGCCTGTTCCTCACCATTGGCGTCCTGGCGCCGATTGGTAATGTCGTGGGTGGCGCGCTGGCCGACCGCATTGGGCGCAAGCGCGTGATTGTCGTCAGCGTCCTGGTCAATTCCCTCGCCGTTGCGCTGTTCTACAACACGCGCGGGGTGTGGGTGCCGCCGTTGATGGGAGTCATGCTGCT
>CAZTDK010001074.1:0-2085 GCA_964611965.1 uncultured Binatia bacterium (SeqCode)
CGGCGTGTTGGTGGGCGGCAGCGTATTCGTCGGCGTATTGGTCGGCGTTTTCGTCGGCGTATTCGTCGGCGTCGGAGTGTTGGTCGGAGTATTGGCTGGGGTATTGGTCGGGGTATTGGTTGGTGTCGGCGTCGGTGGGATGCAATCCACCGAGGCCCCATCGCTGCAGTCCGATCCCGTCTTGGTGCAGGCGTTGTCGCCGCCCACCGAACAGGTGCCCGTCAGGTTCGCCGTATCCGGTCCCTTGACCGCGTCGCACAGACACGTGCCGCCGGAGCATTGTCCCACCTTGGCATCGGTCGGAATCTCCTGGCACGGGTTCGCCCCCGCCGCCACATTGCCAAAGTCCAGGGTTCCACCCGGCCCGCCGGTGTCGGTCACCATGACCCCGTTCACGGTCTCCGATCCGGGGTTGTTGACACAGATCTTGTAGACCACACACTGGCCGGAGTTCTGGGTCACGGAATCGCTGAAGGGGCCGTCCGCAACGCCATTGCAGTCGTCGTCCTTGGCCACCGTCTTGTCGACCGTGATCACACACGTATCGCAAGTGACCGAGGCATTGTCAGTGCAGTCCGAGCCCGACTTGGTACAGGCGTCGTCGCCGCCGACCGCGCAGGTGCCCGTTAGCGTCGCCGTATCCGTCGTCTTCCCCTCGCCCGGGCATGCACAGGTACCGCCGGTGCGCGTCCCGACCTTCGCATCGGTGGGGATCAGCTGACACGTGGTCACTCCCGCGGCCACCGTCCCGAAGTCCAGCGTCCCGCCCGGCGGGTTCGAATCACTCACCTGCACGCTGTTCACATTCGAGGTTCCGCTGTTCGAGACACAGATCTTGTAGATAATGCATTTGGTAATGTCCTGCGTCACCGAATCGCTGAACGCGGTATCGGCCACGCCGTTGCAGTCGTTATCGAGCGCCACCGTCTTGTCGACGGTAATCTGGCAGCTGTCACAGGTGACCGAGGCGTCGTCGCTGCAGATCGAGCCGTCTTGCGTGCACGCGGTATCCTGGGTCAGGTTACACGTCGCGCTGGTAACCGAGGCCGTGTCCTTCGTCGTGCCCAATGCAGGGCATTCACAGGTCCCGTCCGAGCACGTACCCACCTTGGCATCGGTCGGAATCGCCTGGCAGCTCGTGGCTCCCGCTGCCACCGTCCCGAAGTCCAGCGTTCCGCCCGGCGGGCTGGTGTCATCCACCTTCACGCCGTCGATATCCTGCAAGCCGGTGTTCGACACGCAGATCTGGTAGATCACGCACTTGGTGATATCCTGCGTCACTGAATCGGTGAACGGACCGTCGGCCACGCCGTTGCAGTCGTCGTCCTTCGCCACCGTCTTGGCGATCTGCAGCTGACACTTGGGCTGACAAATATTGGAGCAATTGTCCGTGGGATCGTTGTTGCCGTCGTCGCAGTGCTCCAGCAAGCAGGTCCCGCCGGCCGCGTGTTGGCAAGTGCCGAAGGACGGATCGAAGCAGTCGCCGTCGGTGGAGCAGGACTCGATCGGGCTGCAGTTCGCGCCCGGTCCGCTGCCGTCGCAGCACAGGCCCTGAGTGCAATCGACATCTTGCCCGCAGGCAAAGCGCTTGTCGCAGCTGCCCGCCGTCGCCGGTGTGCCGCAGCAGAAGCCCAGGGTCTCCTCCAGAACACCGTCCGGACAAAAACCTGGATAGAAAAGCGGAGCGCTACCGCCGGTTGTACCACGCACCCCATCGGAGACCGCGAGATGAATATTGTTGGTGCCGGTGTCCGCCTTGGCGAAGAATTCCCCGGACGGGGGGCTCTGCACCTGCTGGCCCGGCGCCGCATGTGCAATGATGGTCACGACGAGCTCGCCGCCAGGGGGCGTCGTCGCGGGGATCACCTTCCCTCCGGCGACGTAGGTGATGAGCACTTCATTCGCGTCGACTCCCGACACCGCACACGACGCCACGCCGGTGGTCGTCGTGCAGGAATCAAATATCAACGCGCCGAGCTCACTAACGCCGTTCTCGCTGCATCCGCCACCGGTGTCGCTACACGACAGGAAGACGCGCGAGGGGCACGGCGAGGCGCCGCAGCCTGACGGACCGGCGGTCACGGT
>CAZTDK010001075.1:0-2084 GCA_964611965.1 uncultured Binatia bacterium (SeqCode)
TGCGATCCGCGTTCAGGCCAAATTCGCCGGCATTGCGGCGCACCCATCGCACAGAACCAAAGCGTTCTGTATTCCGTCGAGGGTTTCGGGTTGTGGTTCGAGCAGCGGTGGGCAGAGTACTTAGCCATCGTCGCAACCGCAGGCTTCATCCCGATCGAGTTTACGAATCGATAACGGTGACGGATAGCCGCAGCGACACCTATCCAAACCTGCTCAACCCGTTCTACCGCGGCTAGCCTTCCTCCCGCGCCGCGCTCATACTAAGCCGCTGTCATGGACGGATCTCGAACACGACCCGAGCCGCTCGCCGTCGAGCTTCGTACAATCTCATGGATAGCACTGCTGGTGATGATGCCGATGGTCTTCTACTTCACCACCGAGGGGACCTGGAATCTCGGAAAACAGCGCGTCGAGGCGAGGTGGAGCGGACGGTTCTTCATGGCGCAGGCCGAGGCGATGACCCACGGCCGGTTCAACGTCAAGCGGGAGGACATTCAGAGTGAGTGTTTTTTCGGCCGGGGAGTGCGCTGCTACGGCTACTTCGGCGTCACGCCGAGTCTGCTGCGACTACCAGTCCTTGGCATCCTCGGGGGGCTCGGCTCGGCCCTGACGCCGCTGTATCTTGGCGTCGCCGTGCTTCTGGCATACTGGGGCGCCCTGCGCCTGCTCGAGCGATCGCTCGTCGAGTACATCGGTCCCGAGGCCCCTCGCGCCATGCGGCTTGGATACGCCGCCGTTGGCGCGCTCGCGCTCGGCCCCGGCGGCACGCTGCTGTTTCTCACGCGTCCTGCGGTCTATGAAGAAGCGGCAGCGTGGGGTGTGGCGTTCTTTCTCTTGACTCTGGACCGCGTGTGGGCATGGTATCGCTCGCGTGATAGTCGTACCTTAATCTTCGCGCTAGTCTTTGCCATTGCGTCGGCCAACGCCAGGCCGACGGCGGTAACCGGCTGCGGCGTGCTCGGTGTCCTCGTCGCCGTGCTGTGGCGTTTCAGCGGCCCTCACGCGAGCAAGGAAGAAGGTACGGGCGGCGACCCGAATCCGCCCGTTGGGCCAAACCGCGCGAGCCGGCGCGTGCTCGCCCTCGCGGTCTGCCTCTCGCTCGCCCCGGGACTCACAGCCGCAGGCGTTTTCTGGTTGAAGTTCAAAACGCCGATGCCCGACCTGCGCCTCAACGAGCAGGTCCCCGAATTTCCGCACTGGAGCGCCATCCTTCGGGCGAACGGGGACAGGACTGGTGGACTCATGTTCACGCCGACGGAGCTGGTCGCCTACCTGCGGCCCGACTCGGTAAGCATGCAGCGCGCGTGGCCATGGTTCGATTTCCGCTTTCCACGAGAGCGCCTTCTGTGGGTGCCGCCGCTCCCGCCGGGCGGTGCGTATGTCGAACCCGTCGCCAGCCTGACGTCGACGATGCCCTTGCCGTGGACGCTGAATCTGATCGTCGTCGCCTGGCTCGGCATCACGGCATGGAAGTTGGCCACGCCGCCAGGGCGACGGTTGTGGTTGTCGCGCGTGCCGACGTTGACCCTGGAGCAGTGGATCTTTGCCGCTGGTTCAATGGCAAGTGCCGCGGCGTTGACCGTGCTCACCGTGACGACGGTCGGCATTACGAACCGCTACTTGGGTGACTTCTTCGCGATCAGTGTGGTCGGGGTGGCGCTTGGTCATCGTGTGATTGTCCCCCTGCTGCGCCGGCGCCCCATCCTCAGCGCGACGGCGGGGCTGGTCGCGGTGCTGCTCGTCGGCTGGTCGGTGCTGGTGACGCTCTCGCTCAATACGCGCCTCGTGTTCAGGTGAGTGAATACACGACTCGTGTTCACGTGAGAAGACTGGGGATCGGGGCAGGAGAAGCGGGGGACGATGCGCCAATTCAAATATGGAGTGTCGACGACCGCCGCCGGCAACGTGATGGATTTCTAGCAGGTACCGAAAATGGACACCCGAAAGGGGTTGCGGACAAACCGGCACCTCAGTGGCACCCGACGCGTGCAAGTGCGCGATATCACGGAGATGACCGTCGGGTTCCGTTAACAGGCCGATGACATTGCCGTGCGCATCACGCACCGGTCCTTTTGTGGACAGGA
>CAZTDK010001076.1:0-2081 GCA_964611965.1 uncultured Binatia bacterium (SeqCode)
GTGCCGCGCCACCACCCCGCCGCTGGCGGGGGGGCACCAACGCCCGCCGCCTGGCGTAAATGGCAAGCATGTGGTCGATGTTCTCGGCACAGCTCGACAGCGCGGCAATGCCGGCGAACTGAATGGCATTGAAGACCCCCGAGTCGGTGTTCTCCTTCACTTGCGACATGGCGGCGATCAGGTCTTTGTTCCCGAGCGCCATGCCCAGCCGCCAGCCGGTCATGTTGAACGGCTTCGAGAGGGAGTTGAGCTCGATGCCCACATCCTTGGCCCCGGGAATGGACAGGAAGCTCAGGGGCTTCTCCGTATCGAAGACGACCTCGATGTATGGGTTGTCGTAACAGATCGCGATGTCGTATTGCCGAGCAAACTCGACGAGCTCGCGCAAGAATGCCGGCGTTGCGGTCGCTCCGGTCGGGTTGTTCGGGTAGTTGAGGAACATGGCCGTCGCTTTGCGGGCGATATCGGTGGGAATCTCATTGAGACGCGGCAGATACCCATTCTCCGCTCGGATCGGAACGTTCGCGGGTTCGCCACCAGCCATGAGAATGCTCGCACGATAGGCGGGATATCCTGGGTCGGTCATCAGCACGATGTCCCCGGGGTTGACGCGAGCGAGGACGAAGTGATGACAGCCTTCCTTTGATCCGATGAGTGCCAACACTTCGGTTGCCGGGTCGACGTTCGCCTGATAACGGTCGGCATACCACCCAGCCACCGCCTGTCGGAAGAGCAGCATCCCCTTCTCTTCGTCGGTGGGGTAGCGATGATTCGCGGGGTCGTGCGCTGCGCGTGTGAGTTCCTCGACGACCGGCGCTGGCGTGGGTTCGACCGGATCCCCGATCGCCAGACTGATAACGTCTACACCAGAAGCCCTGGCTTTGGCGATCTTGTTGCGCAGCTCCATGAAGAGATACGGCGGGATTTTCTTCAACCGGTCGGCGGTCCGCATAAACATCTCCTAAGATGGCGAGCGCTGCGAATTGGCTCAGCTACTCGATGACGAATCCCACAAAAGGCCGATAATACCTGCACATCCGAATCGGCCACGCCCCTAGCATCGGGATGAGTCGGCGGCAAGTCGCGCAGCGCTGGGAGGGTCCCGAAGCGCAGAAGTTGTAAAATTTCAAATTTGGAGATAAGAGACCTGCGCAATTCCCTTCGGTGCGACTGGCCAGAGGGTGGTGGGTTTGAAGGTTGACGCTTCCAGGAGACCGCCTGGGAAACAATGTGGCGTCGGCTTGGGGGGAGGTTTAGAGGGCGCATGCCCCATCGGGCATTCATCGGTATAGGTTCAAATCTCGGGGATCGGAAGGCCAACCATCTCGAGGCCGTCGAGCGCATTCAGAAGCTTCCCAATACCCGGATCGTCAAGCAGTCCTCATTGTATGAGAGCGAACCGCTGGGTGACGCCAAGACATGGTTTGTCAATGCGGTGATCGAGATCGAAACCGAAGCCTCCGCCGATGATCTCCTCAAGCGGCTCAAGGCCATTGAGACCACTATGGGCCGCAAGCGAGCACGCGGCAAACGTTGGGGCTCACGCATCATCGATCTCGATATCCTGTTCTTCAATCACGAGATCATCGATAAGCGCACCCTCAAGATTCCGCATCCCGAGCTTCAAAACCGACGCTTCGTGCTCGCTCCCCTGTCCGAGCTGGCACCGCAAATGATCCATCCTAGGCTTACGGCGACGATTTCCGAGTTGCTGGCTGGCCTGAAGGACACCAAGAAGATCCATCTCTTGAGAGCCACCTAGGGCCTGCGGCCGGCGCCGTCTCTCGTGTTGGCAGCTACGGCGCGCCAACACCGATCGGATGATGAGCCCCCCCCATAATTCCGCCGCAGCCGTTGACATTTTGCGGCCATCGGCGTCGCAACGCTGACGAGTGCTACGCCTCAAGTGATGGCGGGCGGCTCTAGCCGCAAAAATCCAAAACAATTCGTTAGACCGGAAGCTAGTGGTATGTTTTCTGCTCAAGCACTGAGGCATGACGGATACACGTCCATTCCCCGTCCCGCTTGGCATCATCCTCGGTCTTCTGGCGGCCGAAATCACCGCACGCACAAAACGCGAC
>CAZTDK010001077.1:0-2080 GCA_964611965.1 uncultured Binatia bacterium (SeqCode)
ATCCAGCAATGCTTGCAATTTCATAATGCCCCAACAGGATGAATCACTACACTAGAGAGTTCCAAGTGCGACCGGCTGCTGGTCGCTTGCGAATGAGAACATGCTCCGCGAGGGTTGAGGGCTTGCGAGGGCAGCCCACAGCGACCAACGGGAGCGGGCCATAGAAGAGACGCTGGCCGCAGGCCTCAGGTGCCGTGGCACTTCTTGTATTTCTTGCCGCTGCCGCACGGGCAGGGGTCGTTGCGTCCGACCTTGTCGTCGTGGCGCACGGTCTGCGCCTTGCCTGGCGGTGGTGCCGTCGTCCCGCCGCCGCTCATCACCATCTGCTGGGGCTGCGGGCGGCGGCGCTGCTGCTGCAGTCGTTCGACGTCCTCCTGCCGCGCGATTTGCATGATGAAGACCTTCTCTACCACATCGGCCTCGAGCATCTGCATCATGCCTTCGAAGACCTCGAAGCCTTCCTTCTTGTACTCCTGCAGCGGGTTCTGCTGCGCATAGCCGCGCAGGCCGATTCCCTCCTTCAAGTGATCCATCGAGAGCAAATGGTCCTTCCATAATGCATCGACGGTTTGCAGGAGGACGATCTTTTCCAGATGGCGTAACACCGGGGGGGTGAATGCTTGCTCGCGCTGCGCGTAGGCGTCCTGCGCGGCGTCGAGGACACGTTGCTCGAGCTCTTCGACCGTCAGGCTCTTCTTGTCCTCGTCGCTGAACGGGATGCGCAGGTTGAAGGTCTTGAACAGTACATCGCTGAGTGTGTTCCAATCCCACTCGTCGGGTGCGGTCTCGCGATTGGCATACTGACCGACGATGGTGGCCACGACGTTCTCGGTCATTTCCTGTACGTCGCGCTTCAGGTTGTTGCTCGAGAGGATCTCGCGGCGCCGGCCGTAGATGATCTCACGCTGCTGATTCATCACGTCGTCGTATTCGAGCAGATGTTTGCGGATGTCGAAGTTGTGGCCTTCCACCTTGCTCTGTGCGTTGGCGACGGCGCGTGTGATCAAGCGGTGCTCGATGGGGACGCCTTCTTCCATCCCGAGGCGGGTCATCAAGCCCTGGATGCGCTCGGCACCGAAGATGCGCAGCAGGTCATCTTCGAGGGAGAGGAAGAAGCGCGAGGCCCCCGGATCGCCCTGGCGGCCGGCGCGACCACGCAGTTGGTTGTCGATGCGCCGGCTCTCGTGACGCTCGGTCCCGATGATGTACAGGCCTCCGGCGGCGATGACCTTCTCGCGTTCCTCGGCGCACAGCTGCTTGTATTGTTCGAGCGTGCCCTCGTAGCGATCGCGGAACTCGAGGGGCGCCTTTTCCATTTCTTCGCGCACGTCCTCGACCGCCTTGGTGTACTTGCGGCGCGTCTCCTCATAGTCGCGCTGCGCCGCGGCCACCGCTTCTTCGAACGGCTTGCGCTGCTCCAGGTAGGCGACCTCGGCCTCCTTGTAGACGCGTTCGGCTTCCTGGTAGGCATGCAACGCGGCGTCGTAGTCGTTGTCGGCGTTGGAGATCAGTGCCTTCTGTACGGCGCGTTCGTAGTCGGCGCGGGCGCGTTCGAACAGCGTCTGCGCGGCGGACAGGCGTGATGCGTTGCCGCCGCCGTTCTGTGCGGCCTCTTCCAGCGCCGCGCGCAGCTCCTCGAGCGCGCGCAGGAAACGTTGCTGGCCTTCCTCGCCGAAATACGGGCCGGTGACGCGGTCGACCTCCTGCAGCGCTTCGCTGTATGTCGCGACCGCTTGGTCGCAGGCGGTGGCGGTCGTGGCCGTCGGCTGCGCCCGGACCTGCTCAAGCGTACCCTCGTAGGCATTGCGCGCCCGCCAGAAGGCGGCTTCGAGGTACTGCCGATGCACGTCGGTCAGGTGGTTGAGCCCCTCGGCTTGCGCTTCCTCAAACGGCCTCCACTTCGGCTCGTATTGCTTGCGGGCCTGCTGGATGGCTTCGTCGTAGCGATCGCGCAGCTTCTGCAGGACATCTTCGTAGCGCTGGCCGCCCTCGGGCAGCTTGGTCGAGCGCTGCATCCACTCGTTCTCCATTTCGGAGCGTGCCAGAAACTCCGGATTGCCACCGAGCAGGATGTCGGTGC
>CAZTDK010001078.1:0-2076 GCA_964611965.1 uncultured Binatia bacterium (SeqCode)
GCCCCACTCTTCGGCAAACACGGCGAAGATGAAGTCGGTGTGCTGCTCGGGCAAGAAATTGAGCCGGTCCTGCGTCCCGTGCAGGAAGCCCTTCCCCTGCAGCATGCCGGAGCCGATGGCGATCTTCGACTGAATGATGTGGTAGCCGGCACCCAGCGGATCGGCGTCCGGATTGATGAAGGTGACGACGCGCCGCTGCTGATACGGCTTGAGGTGTTTCCACAAAAACGGGACGGCGGGCACGAGCACGGCCGCCACAATGAACACCAGGCGCAGGCGCAAACCCGCCACCAGCAACACCGCCGCCACGGTCAGCCCGAGGACGATCACCGTGCCCAGATCGGGTTGCTTGAGAATGAGGACCGCCGGCGGCGCCAGCAGCAGCACCGGCACCAGCAACGCCCGCAGGGCCAACGTCCGTTCGCCGACCTGGCGATGCAGATAGCGCGCGAGCGCCACGACGAGCGCGAGCTTGGCAAATTCCGAGGGTTGGATGGAGAATGGCCCGACGCCGATCCAGCGCCGCGCACCACCACCCGCCGAGCCGAGAAGCGTGGTCGCCAACAGTAGCACCAGCGCCCCCCCGTAGAGGAAGTAGCCGTAGCGTTCCAACCAGTGGTAGTCGAAGCTGAGCGCCGCCAGCATGCCGACGAGACCGATCCCGGCCCACATGGCTTGCCGCAGCAGCAATCCGCTGACGACGTGTCCCGCGGCGTGCGTCGCACTGAGCACGGTCATCAGCCCGCAGCCGACGACCAGCAGCGTGCACCCCAACAACGGCCAGTCAAAATGTGCCAATAGCCGGCGATCGATTCTGAGCATACTTGCTGCCCCCTCGTTGGGTCTTCAACTCGACGTACTTCTGGATTACCGCGCGGACCACCGGCGCGGCCACCGCGCCACCGCCGCCGTCGGCATGCTCGACGATAGCGGCCACGGCAATCTCCGGCGCATCGACGGGCGCGAAGGCGACGAACCAGGCGTGGTCACGGTGCTGCCACGGGATCTGCGCCGCCTTCAACCGCTCCTTGCCCAGCTTCACGACCTGCGAGGTGCCGGTTTTGCCGGCGACCTCGAAGCCAGCGATGCGCGCCTTCTTCCCGGTGCCGCGATCGGTGTTCACCACATCGCGCAGGCCGTCGCGCACCTCGCGCAACGTGGTCGCACGGACCTTCAACTCGCCGAGCATCTCCGGTTGCTCGCTATGGATCACCTCGCCTTCCGGGGTCTCGATCTGGCGGACGAAGTGGGGCCGATAACGTTTGCCGACCGCCGCCGTCGCAATCGCGTTGGCCATTTGCAGCGGCGTCGCCGTCACATACCCCTGGCCAATGCCCGCCGATAGGGTCTCGCCGGCATACCACGGCTGCTTGAAGCGCTTGCGCTTCCACGCGGAGTCCGGGATGGTCCCGGCCTTCTCGTGTTCCAGATCGATCCCCGTCGGCATCCCGAGGCCGAACGCGCGCGCGTACTGCGCGATCACATCGATGCCGAGGCGCTGCGCCACCTGGTAGAAGAAGACGTCGCACGACTGCACCAACGCCTCATGCAAGTTGACCGACCCGTGGCCACCCTTTTTCCAGCAGCGGAAGTAATGATTGCCGAACTGCAGCCCACCGGGACAGTGAATGCGCGTGAACGGGTTGATCACCCCTTCCTCGAGCGCGGCGGTGGCAACGATGATTTTGAACGTCGATCCCGGCGGATATTGCCCCTGAATGGCGCGATTGTTGAGCGGGTGATGTTTGTCGGTCAACAGTCCACGCCACTCGTCCGCGTGCACGCCACGCGCGAACACGTTCGGATCGAACGACGGATGATCGACGAAGGCCAGGATTTCTCCAGTATTCGGATCGATCGCCACGATGCTGCCATCGTTGTCGCCAAGCGCCTGCGATGCGGCGTCCTGGAGGTCGAGATTAATCGTCAGCTTCACAGTTGCCCCCGGGACCTCCTCCACCTCGCGCAAGACCTGGAGCTTGCGACCGACCGCGTCGACCTCGATTTGTTGGCCACCGTCGACGCCGCGGAGCGCGCTCTCCCAGCGCTTCTCGAGCCCGATCTTGCCGATGAGAT
>CAZTDK010001079.1:0-2072 GCA_964611965.1 uncultured Binatia bacterium (SeqCode)
CCCTTGTTGCGGGCTACGGCATCGCGGATCGTTTTGACGATCTGCTTGCGAATCAGCGGGTAGTCCATCGGCGGCACCGATGACTGCGACGCCGAGAGGACCTGCAGGACCTCGGTGGGCAAAATATCGTCGCGCATCGACAGCAGTTGCACCAGCTTGGTGAACGCGCCGCGCAGTTCCTTCGAGCGCTCGACGATCTTGAGGGCGTTCTTGACGTGCGTATCGAGCAACGCCTGCTGGCGCTTGTCAGCCGAGCGGAACGGCGAGCGCACGGCTTCCCACAGGTAGCTCGAGCCCACTGAGGTGGCCAGCTCGCCGACCTTGAGCACGCGCTTGGCGCGGCCGCTGGTGATGGCACTACCCTTTTTCTTCGATTCGGAGGCCATGGCTACTGACAGGAATTACGCTGACCGGTTCGACAATACGCGGCATTCCTAGCGCCTTTTCCGGACGACGGCAAACCGATTGAAGCGGCGACCCCGATGCGAGAAAAATACTTCACCACGAAGTACACGAAGGGCACGAAGAAGAATGCCAAGGTAGACGTTCATGGCCCCAAAGAAGAGCTCATTTCCGATGAGGTTTGCAGAGCCATGCCAGAGTCATGCTTTCGCTCCCGTTCTCTGTGGCCTTCGTGTCCTTCGTGGTGAAACCCTGCTTGTCAGATCACGGCCAAGTCTGGGCTAAGTCGAAAGGCAAGATGCAAAAGTGGTCTGGCTCTTTTTCACTTCTGCGTTTTACGTTTTGCCTTTTGCCTTTCATTGGCGCCGCGCTTCGGCGCTCGGCGCTTCACCGGCGCAACGGCAGCGGGAGCTTGTTCGCGCGCTCGCCTGGCGGCGACCCATCCCGGGCGCACCATCTCGCGTTTGACGGTGAACACCAGAGCGCCGGCCGGGACATCTTTGCGCACGGTCGTCCCCGTCGCCACGTAGGCATCGTCGCCGAGGCGCACCGGCGCGACCAGCTGCGAGTCGCTGCCCACCTGCACGCGCGCTCCGATGATCGTACGACTCTTGCGAAAGCCGTCATAGTTGCAGGTGATCGTGCCGGCGCCAATATTCGTCTCTTCGCCGATTTCCGTGTCGCCGAGATAGGCGAGATGCATGGCCTTGGTGCCCGCACCGACGATCGCGTTCTTGGTCTCGACGAAGTCACCGATGTGCACCCGCGGGCCGAGGTGCGTCCCGGGACGCAGCTGCGCGAACGGCCCCACCTGCACGTCGTCGGCAATCTGCGCTTCGGTGATCACCACGCCGAGCTTGACGTGCACGTTGCAGCCGAGCACCGCGTCGGTGATCAGCGCCGTGCCGTCGAGGCGGCAGGCCTCGCCGAGGCGCGTCGCACCGCGCAGGATTACATTGGGACCGATCACGGTGTCGCGGCCGATCTCCACGTCGGGGCCGATGTATGCAGTCGAAGGATCTTCGAGCGTCACCCCCGCGGCCATCCACTGCCGATTGATCTCGTCTCGCAAGGTCCTCTCCCGCGCCGCCAGGTCGGCTCGGCTGCTGATCTGCGCCCCTTCGCCGCCAGTGGCCGGCGCATCTCCAATGCGCGCCCCCTCGGCGCGCGCCAGCGCAATGATGTCCGTCAAGTAGAGCTCCGCCTGGGCATTCGTCGGCTTGAGGTGCTGCAACGTTCGGAACAACCAGCGGGAATCCGCGCAGTAGACCCCCACGTTGACCTCCCGAATCGCGCGCTCGGCCGGGGTACAGTCACGGTCCTCGACGATGCGGATGACGTGTCCACGCGCATCGCGCACGATGCGCCCAAAGCCAGCCGGGTCGTCGACGTGCTCGGTCAGCAGCGACACCGGCACGGCGGCGGCCTGGTGGGCGGCCATCAGGCCGCGAAAGGTGTCGGCGCGGAGAAACGGCAGGTCGCCGTAGACGAGCAGCAGATCGCCATCGAAGTCGCCCAGCACCGCTGCCGCGGCGCGCGTCGCGTGCCCCGTACCCTTTTGCTGGGTTTGCCGCGCAAAGCGCGCCCCGTATGGCGCGCAGACGGCACGCACGTCGTCCGCCTGGTAGCCGACCACCACCACGATCGGATCGACGCCGGCGGCGCGCAAC
>CAZTDK010001080.1:0-2070 GCA_964611965.1 uncultured Binatia bacterium (SeqCode)
GTGCTGAGGCTCGTCAATCGCATCGATCATACTTTCACTTTCGAGTCCGAGGTGCGGGCTCGCGCCGCCCTGCATTACCTGCGGCAGCCGGAGGTGGCAAGTCCGATAGGCGTGCACTGCCGAGTCACGCATTCAGCTTGCCCCTCCAGCCATGATTGCGTATGGCTCGTCGCATGCGAGTGATCGCCGGCAGCGCCAAGGGCCGACGGCTGTACACCGGCAAGGACCAGACAGTCCGGCCCACCGGTGACAAGGTCAAGGGAGCCCTGTTCAACATCCTGGCCAGCCGCTTCGACCTGCAGGCGGCGCGGATCCTCGATCTTTTTTCCGGCACCGGCAACCTCGGCATCGAGGCCTTGAGCCGCGGCGCCAGCCACGTCACCTTCGTCGACGAGTCGGCAGCGTCGATCCGTCTCCTGCGCGACAACCTGCGGATATGCCGAATGGAAGACACGGCGCGCGTCCTCGTTCTCCCAGTGGCGCGCGCACTGGCGCAGCTGGCGCGACAGCAGGTCCAGTTCGACGGCGTCCTTCTCGACCCGCCCTACAGCAAGGGACTCGTCGATCAGACGCTCGTCGTCGTCGCGACACATGCCCTCGTGCGCGCGGGCGGTTGGACGGTGGTGGAGCACCATGTGGACGAGGCCCCGGCAAGCGCGTACGGCACACTACGATTGACGCAAGCCCGCCGCTATGGAAAGACAGCGCTCGCACTGTTCGTGGCGTCCGAGACGGCGAGCACGTGCTAGGAATTGCGTATGCGAATAGGCTGCTTCCGAGTGAAGCGTTTGCGACGGCACCGTAGAGCGACCCAAGGGGGAGCGGTCGCACTGGACCTATGGTCCGAGGCCCGGCCGCGAGGATGATGGCGAGATGACGCGCGCAGTATACGCCGGTTCGTTCGATCCGATCACCAACGGCCACGTCGACGTGATCCGCCGCGCCATCGAGGTTTTCGACCAGGTCATCGTCGCGGTGGCCAGCAACACCAGTGATCCGCGGAAAGACCACGCCCTATTCACCACCGACGAGCGCGTCGACATGATTCGCGAAGCCCTGGCCGACACCGGCGGCCGGGCGACAGCGGATCGCTTTTCCGGATTGCTGGTGGACTACTGCGAACGCATCGAAGCGCGCGTCATCATCCGCGGCCTGCGCGCGGTGTCCGACTTCGAGTATGAGTTCCAGATGGCGATGATGAACCGCCACCTCAAGCCTCACGTTGAAACATTCTTTATGACCGCAGGCGAGAACTACTTCTACACGGCATCCCGCCTGGTGAAGGAGGTCGCTCGCCTCGGCGGCGACGTCAAGGGCTTGCTTCCGGAACCGGTGCTGAAACGCCTCAAGGCGAAGCTCCGCATCACCACCTGAGTTCACGCTCGTCGAACCGTCCCGACCCTCGCCGCATTGATTGTGCTCTGTAAGTGAGTTGTGATGTGCCCGATACATCGATTGCGCAAGCCACGCTGGCCGCAGCCGTCCCGGCCGGCTCTCCGCGGCGCCGCGCGGCAGAAAGGACCCGCAGTGTCACCATGCACACCAGTGCACGTCTAGACCTCATCAAGCCGTCCGCCACCATGGCGGTCACCGAGAAGGCCGCCGCTCTGCGCGGCCAGGGCGTCGACCTCATCGACTTCGGCGCCGGGGAGCCCGATTTCGATACGCCGGAGCCGATCAAGAAGGCCGCGGCCGACGCCATGCTCGCCGGCAAGACCAAATACACGCCGGTCGGCGGCACCGATGAGCTCAAGACGGCCATCGTCACCAAGCTGCGGCGCGACAATGGCCTGACCTACGAGAAGCGCGAGGTCATCGCCAGCTGCGGCGGCAAGCATTCGCTGTTCACCGCCTTCCAGGTGCTCTTCAACCCCGGCGACGAGGTGATCGTCCCGGGGCCGTTCTGGGTGAGCTACCCCGACATGCTGCTGCTTGCCGGCGCCCAGGCGCGCATCGTGCTCACGCCAGCCGACAACGACTTTAAGATGACGCCGCAGCAATTGGACGCCGCCATCACGCCGCGCACCAAGGCGATCATCATCAATAGCCCGAGCAACCCGGCGGGCAGCG
>CAZTDK010001081.1:0-2069 GCA_964611965.1 uncultured Binatia bacterium (SeqCode)
CCCCACCCTTGGTTGCCTGCCGGGATGGAACACGTAAAACGTAGACCATGACGCGACGCGCAAGCAAAACGGGGAGTGGGTGGCGCCGGCTCCTGCGAATGATGCTCGTTGCGTGCGCGAGTCTCGTTGTCGCCGCCGCGGCCCTGGCCGGTGTCGCGGCCTGGGCATGGCACGATCTCAATACGCCGGCCCCGTTGCCACCGGGCGGGGCGATGGTGTCGGTCGCGCCTGGTGAGACGTTCCGTGCAACCAGCGAGCGCTTACAAGCGGCGGGGGTGATTCGACACGCCTGGGTCGTGCGCTTGTGGGCGCGCTGGCTGGGTCTGGACCGTTTCGTCCGCGGTGGCGATTATCGCTTCGAGCAAGCGCGCGCTCCGCTTGCGGTCCTTGCGGCGCTGCGTTCGCCGACCGCGGCATTGCACCGCGTCACCATTCCCGAGGGCAGTACGGTCAGCCAGGTTGCCGGCCTGCTGGCGGCAGCGGGATACGGCGGCGCGGATGTGTTCCTGTGCTTGGCGCACGATCCTGATTTCTTACTCAGCCTCGACCTGCCGGCGAGTGGTATGGAGGGGTACTTGTTTCCCGACACGTATGCCTTCGCATGGAGCACACCACCGGAGCAGATTCTGGCGGCGATGACCGGGCGCTTCCGCGAAAAAACTGCGTCGCTACAGTCGCAGCGCCATGCCAGCGGCATGAGCGAGCCGGCGATGGTGATCTTGGGGTCGATTATCGAAAGGGAGGCGGCTGCTGCGCCCGAACGGGCGCTGATCTCAGCGGTCTTTCACAACCGCCTGCGTCTCGGCATGCCGTTGCAGTCGGACCCGACGACGGTCTACGACCGCGAGGGCAATGACCCGCCGACTCATGGTGCGCCGACGCATGCGGATCTCGTTCTCGAATCGCCGTACAATACCTATCTCCACAATGGCTTGCCTCCTGGTCCCATTTGCAATCCGGGACGCGCAGCGCTGGAGGCGGCGGTGGCGCCCGCGGACGTGCCGTTCTTGTACTTCGTCGCGCGCAACGACGGGACACACGTGTTCTCCCGCACCCTCGAGGAGCACAACCGCGCGGTGGCGCGTTTCCAACGCGGGCCGGCACGCATGAACCCTTGACCCTATTCGGGAAAGCAGACAGCATCGGCGTTCGGAGGGGTCATGGCAGAGATACTTCAGGCCTGTTGCGAACGCGCCCGGGCGCGCTACCTGGCGCGCGTCGCGCGCGGTGTAGCGAGCTACCCGGTGATCAAGGAGATCCCGTGTCCGAACTGTCGGCGCGTCATCCCGATTCGCGTGTACGCGCGTCCCGATGACGTGAACGAGCGCGCGCCCGCCAAGATCAGATGACCGCGCGATGAAGGAAACGCTGCTCGCATTGATCCTCGCGGCTGCGCTCGAGCTCGGCGGCGACGCCGCGGTCCGACGCGGCTTGGTGGAATCCGCCTGGCTGTGGCTGGTGCTCGGTGCGGTCACCTTGGTAGGCTACGGTTTCGTGGTGAACCTGAACCGCTCGATCGAATTCGGGCGGTTGATGGGCCTCTACATCGCGGTCTTCTTTGTGACCAGCCAAGTGGTGAGCTTCGCATTCTTTGGCGAACGCCCGTCCCTGAGTTTGCTCGCCGGCGGCGCGTTGATCGTGGCCGGCGGCGTGGTCATCCAACTCGGCGCGCCTTAGTACTCCATTTCACAATTGCGGTGACGTATTCGCCTCGCGTAACCTCCCCAGCTCCCTCTCTTCGGTAAGGAGGGAGATCTGCCAGCATTGCCCTTCCTTAGCCACGAGGGGGCCAGGGGGAGGGAGCTTCAGCGGCTGCGTACTCCCTGCGGATCGGTACAGGCGTGTTCGGCCCAGCGTCTGGCCGGCGGCGACGAGGTGACTCCGTTCGGATTCCGTCGTCATGCCCGCTCTGTGCACTCCCACACACAAGATGTCGCTGCCGCTGCCGCAAAGAGGACACGCCGGCTGTGGAGCGTCACCCGGCGCCCGCAGGTAGAGCCAGATGGCACTGCCAAAGATAGCGGCGTTGATGATCAAGAGAAGCACGCGGGCGTATTCCACGGTGGGTG
>CAZTDK010001082.1:0-2068 GCA_964611965.1 uncultured Binatia bacterium (SeqCode)
GATATGCTGCTAAAGGGCGAGGGCGAAAGCGCCAACCACATCGTCGGCGGCGCGGAATGGTCCACGCTGTCACACGACGCCTTCCCCGCCCAGGAGTTCGACTTCATGCTCGCCAACCCCCCTTATGGGAAGAGCTGGAAGAAAGACCTGGAGACGATGGGCGGGAAGGACGGGATGCGCGACCCGCGCTTCAAGGTGATGCACAAGGGCGAGGAGCTGTCCGCACGTACAGAATGGCCTTGCGGTCCAGGTGCTGCGGGCGAAGCTTCTCACTCATCGCACCCCTCCCCCCTTGCTCTGCGCAAGGCGTTAATGTGAGGGAAGAGATCTAAACCAAGCATCCTGCGCGGCGAACACTCGCGAATTTATCGACAGGGCTGGGCCGGCATGTCCACTAAAGGAGGTAAAGGCAGGCAACTTCGCGGCTGCAAATGAATGAAATGCGGTCACCTTCAGACTGTCATTGTTAACGACGAAAACCCGGGACGTAGCCGCACATGGCAAAAGGGCACCGCAGGCATGCAGTAAGCCGCGCACCTCCACATTTGGTGCCGTGAGGCGTAGGACGGTGCCGTCGGGGATCGTGATCTGCGTCCCGCTTGTGTCCGAGCCGGCGCTGCGGTACATCCCCGGCGAAACTTATATGGGAGCCAATACATCTATCGCGGCCGACATCCGCGCGACCATGGACGCGTTGCGATGCCTCATTCAAGAATTGCGAGTGTCCGCACGCGCGGTTGAGCAGCACCATGGTATCAGCGGTGCGCAATTGTTCGTCTTGCACCAGCTGTCGGCGGGCGAGGCACTCTCGGTGGGCGCTCTGGCCGAACGGACGTTCACGCATCAAAGCTCCGTGTCGGTGGTGGTCACCCGGCTCGCCACGCGCGGACTCGTGCGCCGTCGCAAGGGTGCCGACGATGGACGGCGGACCGATGTCACGCTCACCGCGCGTGGGCGAGCGCTCCTGGCTCGTGCACCGGAAGCGGCGCAGGCGCGGCTCATCGCCGGCTTGCAACGGTTGCAACCAAGCGAGCGCCGAGGCGTGGCGCGCGGGCTCGCGGCGCTGGTGCAGCACATGGGACTGCCGGTGGGCACGCCGAATCTGTTCTTTGAGGACAGAGATGCCGCAACACGACGCGGCCGGCGTGCGCTGCAGCGGGGAGCATCGTAAGCGATGATTGAAAAAGCCGACTTCACCGCTAGTCCGCGACTGCTCTTCATCGCCGCGATTGCGCTGGCCGTCGGCGCACTGTGCGCCCTGGTGGCGGTTGTGCTGCTGTGGCTCATCGGGTTCTTCACCAATGTGTTTTTCTACCACCAGCTTGCCGTCACCTTTCGCTCCCCCGCGGAGAATCAGCTTGGCTGGGGCGTGCTCTTCGTCCCCGTGGTCGGCGGATTGATCATCGGCCTGATGGCGCGCTACGGCTCGGAGCGCATTCGCGGTCACGGTATTCCCGAGGCGATGGAAGCGATCTTGATCGGCCAAAGCCGCATGCAGCCAAAGGTCGCCCTCTTGAAACCGCTATCCTCGGCGATCTCCATTGGCTCGGGGGGACCATTTGGTGCGGAAGGTCCAATCATCATGACCGGCGGCGCGGTCGGTTCGCTGATCGCGCAAGCGCTTCATCTGACGGCGTCTGAGCGCAAGACGCTCCTCGTCGCGGGCGCGGCCGCCGGCATGTCTCGCGGACGATGATCCGCGGCAGCTGGTGGGCATCATCACGCGCAGCGATCTGCTCAAGCCGCGCGCCCGCAGTGCCGACGAGGAGCAGCGGCGCGAACGCTTCTTCGATCTGCCATTCGCCCCGCGCCGCAAAAAGATCACGCCCGATTCCTTCGACGACACGATCGAGTGGAGGCGACATGACGGACGAGCGATCCTACGCAACAGCCCTCTCCCCCTGGTGGCGACACAGTGCAATCCTCGTGATGATTGTGGGGTTCACCATCCTCTCGATTGTCACCGTTAAAACCTACGACAACGCGCCACCGATCGCCGCACGGGTCGTCGATGGTGCGGGGCGCACGATCTTCACCAGCGACGACATCCTCCGCGGGCAGGAGGTTT
>CAZTDK010001083.1:0-2067 GCA_964611965.1 uncultured Binatia bacterium (SeqCode)
ATCACCCCCACTCGATCCGGGACATGGCGCGTGCAATTCGATGGCTTCGCCGAGCGATTCTACGCCGCTTCCCAACCTGGGGTTTGGTTCGTCCGTTCCGATGAAATTGAGCTGCTCACAACGAAGTGAGGCAGATGGAACCCAGGCCAGGGGGCCTGCTCCCAGAAATGCGGTTCCTGACGAGGTTGGCACATGCATCGCTCGCCATGCGCACACACCTTCGATGGCTTCGCGGCATCCCGACACCCCGACGCCGCGAAGAGGTCGAAGGGGTTCGCGCCCTAACACGAGCGCAGCACACCCGCGTAGAACCACCCGCGTAGAATTACCCGCGTAGTAGTCCGACCTTACGGCCGATGCGGCGGCCTTGTAAGAGTACACACAAGCCATTTGTGTGGAGGTAACCATTCATTGCGCTCGTCCATGTCTTCGATTCGATCGCCAGGCGTGTCATGCCGCACACCGTGGAGTCACTCTCTGCTCCCGTGGTTAAGGCGGAGCCGGAAACGGGATCGTCCAAACGTCAGGGCACAGACTCACCTGTCACCTCACGGCCGTTGCCCTGAAGGGACGAGGATGGGTGGCACAGATGAATAGAGGCGCTGATCGCCCAATTAGCGAGTTCTCCACGCTTGTCGAAGTCCTTCGGTGGCGCGCGTTTCAGCAGCCTGAGCAGCGTGCTTACACCTATCTGCTCGATGGAGAAGTGGAAGGGGGCCACCTAACCTACGCGGCGTTGGACCGCCAGGCCCGGGCCGTCGCGGCGCTGCTCCAGAGCTACAGCGCCAGCGGCGAGCGTGCGCTGTTGCTCTATCCGACCGGTCTCGAGTTCATTGCCGCCTTTTATGGTTGCTTGTACGCTGGGGTGATTCCCGTCCCGCAGCCCCCGCCCAATCCGACCCAGCAACAGCGGATGCTCCCCCGGCTGGGAGTCATCAAAAACGATGCGCTCGCGTCGCTGGCACTCACCAAGTCGTCGATCCTCTCCAAGATCGAGGGTGTATTCTCGCAAGCTCCGGAGCTCCAGACCATGCGCTGGCTGGCCACCGATACGGTTGCCGAAGGGCTAGAGGCGGAATGGAAAGATCCTGCCGTCAGCCGCGATACTCTGGCGTTGCTCCAATACACCTCGGGTTCTACTTCGGCGCCGCGCGGTGTAATGGTCAGTCACGGGAACCTCATCCACAGTTCGGCCCACATCAACCACGCCTTCGAGCTCACACCAGACAAGGGCGTGTCCGTGAGCTGGCTCCCAGCCTTCCATGATATGGGACTCACCAACGGAATCATCGGACCGATGTGTATAGGGCGTCCGAGTGTCCTGATGCCGCCCCAATCCTTTCTTCAGCAGCCGGTGCGGTGGCTTCGAACGATTTCGCGCTACAGGGGCACCGTCAGTGGCGGCCCCAATTCCGCCTATGAGCTGTGCACTCGTAGAATTACTCCAGAGCAACGCGAGACGCTCGACCTCAGCAGTTGGTACGCAGCCTTCACCGGCGCGGAGCCGGTCCGCGCGGACACCATGAAGCGGTTCGCTGCGGCCTTTGCATCCTATGGTTTTCGTCCATGCTTTTTCTACCCGTGTTATGGACTCGCCGAAGCCACCCTGATGGTATCAGGCGGGTTGGTGAAGGATGAGCCCGTCATCTTCGCGACCCAGTCGCAAGCGCTTGCGCAGAATCGCATCGTTGAAGCCTCCGAGCACGAAGCGAATGTGCGGACGCTGGTGGGGTGTGGTCGCGCCATGCGTGATACGAAGATCGCCATTGTCCATCCCGAATCGTTGCGCCCTTGTCCAGCCGGGATCGTGGGGGAAATCTGGGTGTCGGGCCCGAGCGTTGCTCACGGTTATTGGAACCGGCCTGAAGAAACAGAGCGCACCTTCCGCGCCCACTGGAAGACGGGTGAAGGACCGTTTCTGCGCACCGGTGATTTGGGATTCTTGAAAGATGGCGAGCTGTATGTCACCGGCCGTTTGAAGGATTTGATCATCATCGGCGGCCGCAATCTTTACCCCCACGACATCGAGTTGACGGCAGAACAGAGCCATCCTGCCATACGGGCGGG
>CAZTDK010001084.1:0-2061 GCA_964611965.1 uncultured Binatia bacterium (SeqCode)
TGTAAGCCGCAATCAAGCATCGGGGCCGGAAAAGCGGGAAAAGCGGGACGTAGCGCGGAATTGGCGGAATTGATCGCCACGCCAGCCGACCATTCATGAACTGGATTGTATGATGGTTGACATCATATACACTCACTGGCATTGTTATCCTTGTCATGCCGCGCGGTCCTCGGCTCGACGCTCCCGGCGCTCTGCACCACATCATGGCTCGGGGTATCGAAGGCTGCCCTATCTTCTCCGATGACGTCGATCGCAACGACTTCGTCGACCGCCTCGCTGCGGCAGCGAACGCCCGGCACCTGGGCGTCTACGCGTGGGCGCTTTTGACCAACCACTTTCACCTCTTGGCGCGCACCGGCCTGGTCCCGCTCTCTCGTTCCATGCAGCGGCTGCTGGGTGGCTATGCCGCCGCATTCAACGATCGCCACCACCGGGTCGGCTATCTCTTTCAGAGCCGATTCAAGTCGATCCTCGCCGAAGAGGAGCCGTACCTCCTCGAGCTGCTCCGCTACATCCATCTCAACCCACTGCGCGCTCACCTCGTGGCCGATCTGGATGCCCTCGAGCGGTACGAATGGACCGGCCACGCAACATTGCTCGCTCACCACGCGCGGCGGTGGCAGGATACCGACGGTGTCTTGCGGCATTTCGGCTCCGCGGTAGGCCCGGCGCGCCACGCGTATCGAGCGTTTGTCGCGGACGGCCTCCTTCAGCCCGAGCCCGATCTGGACGGCGGAGGTCTCCGACGGAGCCAAGGCGTCTGGCAGGGCGTCGGGAAGCTAGCGCGCGGGCGCGAGCGCTGGGCGTTCGACGAGCGTGTCCTTGGACGCGGCGACTTCGTCGCAGCGCTGACCACTCAGGCCGAGACCACACCGCAGCCGGCCGCCACGCCGGTAGATGCCAACACCTTCGTCCGTGATGTCCTCGTGCAGGTAGCGGCACAGCTCGGGCTGCAGATCGCCGAGATCACGACCAACACCCGCCGGCGAGTGGTGGTGCGCGCGCGGGCCCTGGTGAGCTACGCCGCCGTGCGCACGGCCGGCCTGCCGGCGCGCCGTGTCGCGCCACTGCTCGGCGTCAGCCCCCGCACGGTCCTCGACGGCGTCGCCCTTGCAGAACGCCGCTTCCACGCTAACGCGCTGCCCCCCTCCACACCCCAACCACCGCAGCGTCGCCAGCGCTGAGAACACCATCCCGCACCACCCTCCTGCGCCCTCGACCCCTCTACACCGCCCCTCAATCTGCAGCAGGCTGCTCAGTGCTCCCGGTCGCTCGTCCAATTCCGCCAATTCCGCGCTACGTCCCGCAACTGATGATCGCGCTGCACGACGAGCGGACCTAGCGTCCAATTCCGCAGCGGCGTGCCCGGCACGCGGACACTGAAGATAATTTCGTCGCCGCCGCCGCTTCCGGCGGCGCAATCGCCACCGGTCGTATCCGCCGCCGCATTCACATTGGCGATCGCCTCGCGCAACGTGCAGTGGCCATCGGCGGCGGTGATATTGTC
This sequence comes from uncultured Binatia bacterium (SeqCode), assembly GCA_964611965.1. GTDB lineage: Bacteria > Desulfobacterota > Binatia > HRBIN30 > HRBIN30 > CAZTDK01. The sequence goes on from CAZTDK010001084.1 coordinate 1,508, forward strand.
AGCCGTTGAGTTGACGGTGATGGTTGTCGCCGCGGCAGCCAACGGCAAGAGTGTCAGGATGATCGCCACGGTTTTCATTGCGGCCTCCTTCGATTGTCTAGTTTATCCGCCCGGGACAGCATAACGTATCGCTTCTTATGGTCGCGAGAGCGATGCTCTCTGTCCCGCCCTACCCGGCGCGTCTCGCCGTTCCGAGCGTTGCGTTCCTTCTTTTCTCCCACGCCGGCGATTTCGACACAAAGGGGGAGGATCAGAGACACCCATGGTACGGACGGCCGGCTAGAACCACGATCACCTGGTGGTGCGCCTCGACGGAGAGAGAGCGCGCGCCTGGAGCGCCGAAGAAGTAATCGAGCGTTATGGCCGGCTGTTTGCCACCACCGTCGCGACCCGCTGCACCCTGCGCCCGCCCAGCTCGCCGCCTGGATCAGCCGCCGGCGTGCCCGGCGCATGGCAGAGCGCGGAGACCTCCTTCGAGCGCGGCCTTGTGCGGCGCTGGCTTCGGGAACGGTTTCCGACGACTCCACCAGTGTGTGGGTGCGTTCACGAGGCGT
>CAZTDK010001085.1:0-2059 GCA_964611965.1 uncultured Binatia bacterium (SeqCode)
CACTGGTGGCCGTCCGACAGCGCCATCACCACACAGGAGCACGAAGGCCGCGCCGCCTGTATCAATGCCGGCACCTGTCTGCTCGGATGTCCGCAGGGCGCCAAGGCCAGCACCGACATCACCTACTGGCCCGCCGCGCTACGCCAGGGCGTGACGCTCAAGACGCGCTGCCGGGTGCGCGAGATTACCGTCGCCGAAACTGGTATGGCCGACGGCGTTATCTATTACGATGCGGACGGCGTGGAGCGACGACAAAAGGCGCATGTCGTCGTCGTCGCATGCAATGGCATCGGCACGCCCAGATTACTGCTCAACTCGCGCTCCAAACTCTTTCCTGACGGACTGGCGAACCGCAGCGGCTTGGTAGGGAAGAATCTGATGTTCCATCCCTACGGCATGGTGACCGGGATTTTCGACGAGCCGACCGGTGGGCACCACGGTCCGACCGGGTGTTGCATCATGAGTCAGGAATTCTACGAAACCGATCGCTCGCGCGGCTTCGTGCGCGGCTATTCGTTCGAAATCGTCAGAGGGTTCGGGCCGCTGTCGACGGCCATGTGGGGCATGTCCGCGGGACGCATTCCATGGGGCGCCGACCACCACCGCGCCTACGGCGAGCTCTCCGAGCGCACCGCCGGCATGGTGGCGATCTGCGAAGATCTGCCGGAGCAGTGCAACACGGTGACCCTCGATCCCGATCTCGTCGACTCCGATGGCATCCCGGCACCGAAGGTAACCTATCGTCTGAGCGAGAACAGCCACGCGATGCTCCAGCACGGCGTCGCGCGCGCGACCGAGGTCCTGGAAGCGGCGGGCGCGAAGGCCACGGTCGCCGAAGCGCCGCTGGCGGTCGCCGGCTGGCATTTGATGGGGACCGCTCGCATGGGAACCGATCCACAGAAATCCGTGGTCAACCAGTGGGGCCGCTGCCACGATGTCCGCAACCTCTTCATCATCGATGGTAGCATCTTCGTCACTGCCGCCGCGGTGAATCCCACCAACACCATTCAGGCGCTGGCGCTATACATCGCCGACACGGTGAAGCAGAATCTGGCTACCTTGTTCGATTGAACCGCGGCCTGCCCATGAACAACGCGACGAAGATGGCAGGTTTCTCCGCAGACGAGTTGCTCGTCCTGACGAGCGTGCTTGACGAGCTCATTCCCCCAAGCGCCGATGGCCGGCTGCCCGGCGCGGGGCAAGTGGGCGTTGCCCCTCTCCTCGATGAATCTTTGCAGAAGATGCCGGATCTCAAGGCGATGATTGCGCAAGGGCTGGCGGACCTCGACCGTGTGGCGCACGAGCGCAAGGCGACGCCGTTCGCCGCGCTCGCCAAGGACGACAAATTACAATTGCTCAACGAACAAGGCTTCATCTTTCCGCTGATGCTGCAGACCTACATTGCCTACTACCAGCACCCGCGCGTCATTGCCGCGTTGGGCCTCGAGGCGCGCCCGCCGCATCCCACAGGGTATCAGATGCCACCAAACGACCTGTCACTCCTGGATGCAGTGCGCCGGCGCCCCAAGGGGTACCGGGAGTGCTGAGGCCCGCGCCAGCGGACATCCACTCTATTTCTGACTCTCCGAATCAGTAGCTCGATGGATCATACGGGTCGGTGCCGTGCGCCCGCTCATCGTCGTCGAGGACGCCGTCGCCGTCGTAGTCCGCACGCGGAGGTGCCGTAACCTCGATGCGCCCGGGCTTGCCGTTCACCACGGCGTCAAGAAAAGTCGTGAGCTGCGCCAGGTGCTCGCGGATCGGCTGTTCGAAGGTGAAGCCTTTCGGCAAGCGCGGGAAGCGCTCCGCACCGTCGAAGGGTTCCCCGGGGTAGAACATCCGCGTGTCGTAGCGCCCATAGCCGAGTCCGTGATTTCCGGGCAGGTACTGCACCGCAGCTCCCGTATGGCCTCCTGCCAGGTTGCCAGTCACGGGCGCGGCGGTCGTTGGGATGCCCGGGAGATCGAACAGGTTGGGCGAAGCTTGCGCGAGGCCCATCGCGCGGATGAGTGCGATCGTCGAGATGTTGGGCATCACCTCGTCGTACACGGCGTAGCTC
>CAZTDK010001086.1:0-2058 GCA_964611965.1 uncultured Binatia bacterium (SeqCode)
CCAAAGCCATTTTCTACCTTTCTTGTTACCAGAAACCCAATATGATTCAGGTGTGCGAAGACCAAGACCCGACGTGCGATCTCGACCCGCGTCCAGGGCGCTGCCGCTTCCACGTTGTTGCTTGCCTGAACAACGCGGATCCGAATCTGCCTAGTTGTACACCTGACGGCCTGAATAGCCTGGTGATCATCAACCGGCCGTACCTGAAGAAGTCATCGCCCCAGCTGAGCCTGGTCGGTGGTAACATCGCTACGCTGTCGCATAACCTCCAGGCGTTGTATGATCCGGCGAACCCGGGATTGGGCTTCTCGCTGTCCCCGCCGCTCTCCGCAGCGCAACAAGGTCTCTGCACAGGTGGCATGCTCGTCGACGTGTATGCGTCGAATGCCTCGCCCAACCAGAGCTTGAGCAGCTCGCAACTGTTCAGGGTGAAGTCGAAGAACAACCTCGCGCGACCAAGGAGAAATGCTTCGGCCCTGCGGTTGATTTGCACGGCGCGGCCGCTCCCGCACTAGGCGGCGCCTAATCTGAGTTTGGCTGTCTAAAGACGCCGGGGTAGCCACTTCGCTACCTCGGCGTCTTTTTTCTTGGGGTATAGAGCCGCGCATGTTTAGCGCGGGCGGCATGGATCGCCTCGAGTTGGCTGCGCCATTTCTGGCTCGAGCGGCCAGGTTAGGGAACCGTTCCTTCCGGCTCTCGAGTCCACCGATGCAAGGAGCGCCGCTATCCTGCTGGCGCACATGGGCAGGACGGCGGTGGGGATTGGGCATCTCGAGGATACGACTGGTCTCAAGCTGGACGATGGGGACGCGGGCGCGCATTTGGCCCAAATGCAGAGTAGGCCGAACAATTGGCGGTCAAAACGCGGGCCGTCGCCGCTACCGGTCTGCTGGTCATCCTCGCGGCCGCGTCCGCCCGGCGTATGACGCAGGGTTCATTTGGGATGACGATGGATACGTGATTCGTCACAGCCTGTTGCGGTCGCTCGACGCCTTGCGGCGCAGCTGCTCGGGGCGCTGCAGCTCGGCATCTCCGGACGGCAAGCGCCGCGCCAACCCTGGCACGTGTCACGCCCCCCCGCGCGGAAGTCTGACTAGCGCCGCGCTGGTGGCAAGGGATGTGGAGCCGTGGGGGGGCTTGGCGCCGCTCCCGTTGGGTGATGCAGGGACCAAGAGCGGGCGAGGACATAGAACGCCAGCGCGGCAATCTGGTCCTCGGTGGAATTTACGCTGCGACTGACGTGCGGATTGCGTGTACCCCAGCTGCCGGAAGGCTGCTGCTCGGAGACCAGGCGGGCAATCAGTTTGGAATCGATCCAGTCACAAACCCCCGCGTAGCACAGCGCCGCGAAGCGCTCGATGGCGAGACCGTCTAGAGTGTCACTGTCGGTCGTTGCCTGTGCAAACAGCTGCGTCGCCAATCGCGCCCGAATCGGCTCGGCGACTTTGGCTGTCAGGCAGCCCTGATTGTAGCCGATCATAAGCCCAATGAGCTGATACGCGAGCAGGTAGCTGCGGCCCGGGGTGGCGAACTGCTCCGGCCATTGCGCTCGCTGCTCAGGGGTCAAGCTGCGGCAGCTAACGGCGACAAGGAGAACTTCGAGCAGATTCCGAAGATCTTGCTCTTCGAAGTGGCGCGCAGCGTCACGATCCACAAGCGCTGGCGCCGGCGTTGAGAGCTTGACCATTGGCCGCTCCGGCAACGAGCGCAGCGACCACAATCGTGTCTCGAGCAGTTCCGAAAAGTTGGGGTGGGCGCCCGGCTTGGTTGTTTTCGCCAACACCGGAGCGAGTTTCAGCGTCCGCGCCCAGGTCTGGAATTTCGAGCCGAGGAGCAGCGCACCTTGCGTGGTGGCCCATCCAGACCTGCCGCTCTGATCACGGGTGCCCAGGAAGCCGGCGGCGCGCTCGATCGCTGCGCGCAGGTCCGGTGCCGGCGTCCCCCCATTTGGTTGCTGCACGGCCGCACCCGGCGTCGGTGTGGCGGCTATGCGCGCATAGATGGGTGGTGGTTCTCCCAGCGCGAGCAGCACAACCGTGCCGATGAGCGCCCAGCTGC
>CAZTDK010001087.1:0-2049 GCA_964611965.1 uncultured Binatia bacterium (SeqCode)
GGCGGTGCGTTGGCCCACCGACGTGGCACCGACGGCGCGCGCGCGCGCCTGCATCACACGCTCGAGCGTATCGCGCTCGAACTGCATGGCCCCCTTAACCGTCTCCACCAGGTTCGGGATGAGATCGTGCCGGCGCTTGAGCTGGACATCGATCTGCTTCCAACCGTTCTCGACCTGGTTTCGCAAGCTCACCAAGGTGTTGTATGTCATCATCACCGCCACCAGCGCGATCATGATGACAATCAGTGCGATCGTCGCCATTGCGTACTCCTCTGGCTGCGCCCGCCGTCCTTTCGCGGGGCCGATTCCCGTTGCGTCGCTCGCGGCTAGTGAGCACCGACGGTGCAGGGCCGCTCCTGCTCGACGGCCGCGTCACGCGGTCCCTTCTGGAACCGCTCCGCATTTTTGCTCGGCTCGGGGCGGCTCCGGAGGGGAAGCGTACGGCAACCATGCTCGCCCGGCGCACACGCAAAGTCTGCGCCATGGCCACGAGCGCCGAACGCGGGATTTAACCGGTCTCAGGAGCCGGCAACGAATGCACGCCGCGTCAACGGCGTGGCGCAAACGCCATGCGACCCGGGTACACGGCGCGGCGACCCAGGAGGTGTTCGATGCGCAGCAGTTGATTGTACTTGGCGGTGCGTTCGCCACGGCACGCGCTGCCGGTCTTGATCTGACCGGCGTTCACCGCCACCGCCAGGTCGGCGATCGTGGTATCTTCGGTCTCGCCGGAGCGGTGCGAGATCACGGTCGTATAGCCGGCTTGCTTGGCGCAGGCGATGGTCTCCAAGGTTTCCGTCAGCGTGCCGATTTGGTTCAGCTTGATGAGAATCGAATTACCGACACCAGCTGCGATGCCGCGCCGCAGGCGCTCGGGATTGGTCACGAACAGATCATCGCCAACGAGTTGGATCTTGCGGCCGAGCTTGCGCGTCAACAGCGACCACCCATCCCAGTCGTCCTCGCTCAGTCCGTCTTCGATGGAAATGATCGGGTACCGGCCCACCCAGTCGCGATAGAAGTCGACCATCGCCGCGCTCGATCGCCGGCTGTCGTCCGACTTGCGAAAGACATATTCGCCGCCTTCGAAAAACTCGCTGGCTGCCGGATCCAGCGCCAGCGCGATCTGGCGTCCGGGTCGATAGCCGGCACGCTCGATGGCCACGAGAATCAGCTCCAGGGCTTCCTGATTCGACGCGAGCCGCGGCGCGAATCCGCCTTCGTCACCAACCCCGGTGGAGTACTTTTTCTCCTTCAAGACGGTTTTCAACGAGTGGAACGTCTCCACACCCATTCGCAGCGCCTCGGCAAACGTCCGGGCACCGACTGGAACCACCATGAACTCCTGCAAATCGACCGAGCTATCGGCGTGCACGCCGCCGTTGAGAATATTCATCATCGGCACCGGGAGCGTCGTGGCGCGCGCGCCGCCGAGGTAGCGGAACAACGGTTGTTTCGCCGCGGCGGCGGCCGCCTTGGCTACCGCCAGCGAGACGCCGAGAATTGCATTGGCGCCCAAGCGCTGCTTGTTCGGTGTACCGTCGAGGTCGATCATGCAACGGTCGATCTCCGCCTGCCGGCGCGCGTCGCGCCCGCGCAGCTTCGGGCCGATGATACGATTGATATGCTCGACTGCTTTCAGCACACCGCGTCCGAAATAGCGCTCCTGGCCGTCCCGCAGCTCTAGCGCCTCATGATGCCCGGTCGATGCACCGGAAGGGACCGCCGCACGGCCCGCCGCGCCGCCGCCAAGAAGGACATCCACCTCGACCGTCGGGTTGCCGCGCGAATCGAGGATCTCCCGAGCCTGCACCTTGCTGATCTTCACTGTTCTAGTTCTCCCTCGTGACCATCATGCTCGTGATGCTGACACTGGCATTCGTAACCCGCGTATCGGTGACACCGTTTGCCAACCCGCCCCATCTCCGGCTACTATGCGCCGTCATTGGACCTTGACGATGGCTCTCTTACCGCCACCACCCGCAAAATACAAAGGCCGTCTGGTCGCGTGCGTCCTCGGGTTGGTGCTGTTCGCTGTGGCTGCCATCT
>CAZTDK010001088.1:0-2047 GCA_964611965.1 uncultured Binatia bacterium (SeqCode)
CGCCCGCCACGATCTTCCAGCCTTCCACGGGCTGCGTCACCACACTCCCGGCCGCGACGACGCAGTGATCGCCAACATTGGCCAGGACGATTGCCCCAGCTCCGATCCAACAGTCCTGCCCGATTTCGACTATCTCGAAGGTTCCGGGCTGCTGGCGGACGGGAACGTCAAGTCGCGCCACACCGTGCTGTGCGGCGCCGCTGAGGATCGTCACATGGCTGGCCAGGAGAGTGTCTCGCCCAACCACCACGTTCCCGAGCATGCAATATGGTCCGACGTAGACGCTGTCACCCAAGCGAGCCGACGGCCTGCTGAAGAGGGTGCCGAACGAGACCGTAACATCTCGGCCGACATGCACGAGTATGCCCCGCAGTAGTGCCCACCGGAGGTAGTCGCCGCCAGCACCTGGCCATCGCGACGCCCGCTGCGACAGGGCTTGACAGGCCCGCTCCGCGCCCGCCACCGCCCGGTACACTATGTGATAGCCGCGCCAGGGTAGAACCATGACAGCCGCCAAGGATTCCAGTGCGTCTTTCACGGCCTGCTTCATGGTTACTCTCCTCGGCTTCCACCCTGGACGCTTTCGTATAACTCAAGTCCGCGCACCATTCGTAGCTCACGGGCTGTTAGCTTAGTTTAGCAGCCCGTTGAAAAAAGACGCTCACCCTTCGGGAGCCTCAGGGTGAGCGGGAAATCTCCAAAGATGTCAGGAGGGATCCGCTCATGCTGAGGCTCTCGAAGCATGGGGCGGGCTTTTCAACGGGCTGTTAGGATACCCGCTTCAAGCGGTAGGGATTTGACGGATCTGCCCTCGAGAACTAGAACCGCGTCCAGTAATGCCAACCAAGGTTCGGTTTTCGCTTGCGACAGACCTCCGCCCTGCGAATCCGCGTGTGGAACGATTGCGGGCGGCCTGTGCGCACTACCGCGAATCTGATCTGCCCATGTTCATCGCCGGCTACAACGAGCTGTGCCGTGTGGACCTCGATGGCGGGAGAATCCTGGAGGTTTGTTGCGGAAGGGGGGGACTGGCGCGGGAAATCGCGCGAATCTTTCCGCAAGCGGAAGTGTTCGGCATCGATCGCTACCCGCAGGCCGGCGCTGCAATGCAGGAACCCGGCGCGCGCGACTCCCCGGTCAATCTACGCTACTACTGTGGAAACGCCCTCAGGCTGACGGACTTCGCGGATGGCTCGTTGGATTTGGTGTATGGCCAAGCGACACTGCATCACTTGGCGCATGACACGGAAGCAGTGCGGAGAGAATTCTCGCGCGTACTCAAGCCAGGCGGGCGGCTCGTTTTCATCTATGAACCGCTCGGGCACAATCCAATTTGGGCGATGGTGCGTGCCTACCGGGTTGCCCGGGCGAAGCTAGTCGATGAAAGCAACGTGGTGATCGCCCAATTGGAGGAGATCGCCCAATCCTTCAGTGTCTGCGAGCTGCAGGTGTTCAATCTCCTGGGCTACCCAATGAAGTTCGCCGGACGTTATGTCGGCCAGCCGCTTACCACTCTCGTACACCGCCTGGACCGCGGACTCATGAAGCGCTGGCCGCGTCTGGCGCCATTCGCCGCGAACTTCAACGTGACGTTCGGAAAGGCGCCGTGATCATCTCGCGTACCCCGTTACGGATCAGCTTCGCAGGGGGTGGATCGGATCTGCCGGCGTTCTACCAACACGAGCCGGGTGCCGTCGTGACCACCGCGATCAGCAAGTACGTCTACATCACCGTCAACCCGAAGTTCGATCGCCGCATCCGCGCCAGCTACTCGCGGACGGAGATGGTCGACACCGTCGACGACCTGGCGCACGACCTCATTCGTGAGTCGCTCAAACTCACGGGAATTGACGGTGCGATCGAAATCGCGTCGATCTCCGACATTCCTTCGCGCGGCACGGGGTTGGGCTCGTCGAGCACGTACACCGTAGGGCTGCTCAACGCCTTCTATGCCTATCAGGGACGCCTCGTCGGCGCAGAGCGCCTGGCGCGCGAAGCCTGCGACATCGAGATCGTGCGTGCTGGCAACGTGCTGGGTAAGCAGGAC
>CAZTDK010001089.1:0-842 GCA_964611965.1 uncultured Binatia bacterium (SeqCode)
GGTTTCAGAACGATGCGCTTCTTTCAACTCTCCCTAACTGGGGTTTCCGGGTTTAGTATGGCCGCCCGGCACGCCCATAATGAAGGGTGCGTTTAATATGTATCTTCGGTCCGGTCTTGTGAAGGACGGCATGTCCCTGCCGTATCACCCGGTCCCTGCCCCTGTTGTTATCTCTGACGTCGCGGTACTTGCCGCGAACGTGCAGATTGCGGAGCGCATCGTGGTCGGGAGGTGAGCATGGAGGCTTTGTTCAGTTTCGGCTGGGCACTGCCTTCCCCTTTTGGCGAGGAATCCGCCCAGGGCCACTCGTCTGCGGCGCAGATCGTCGATCACAGCGACACTCTCTTCCACACTCTCTTCCACAGCCGTTGACGCCACCGGACCGCACCAGATAGACTTTGCACCGTCCCACGCGCACCCGCCAGCGCGCTCTCGTGGCAGGTCGGAATCGTCCTCCGATTGTCGGACGCGAAAGGAATTGGCCGATGGACGTGCACGTTGCACGCGCGGCGCTACAGAGCGCGCTGCGCACCCTCAAGCGTGTGGTGCCGCCCCGATCTTCGATCCCCGCCTACACGTACGCCCGCATGGAAGCCAACGGCGAGCTGGCGCTGGCGGCCACATGAGCCAAGAGACCGCGGAGATTGAGCTGCGGGCGCTCTACGGGTTGGACCCGCCCATCGTCGACCCGCGCGCCATCGCGGCGCCGACGACACGTGAGCTGAAAGACTTCCACCCGCGCTGCCAATCGCCCGTTGCCAACGACGAGCTGGCGGAGCTGGTGGAGATCACCCCGTATCCGGTGGCGGGCGCCTACCACACCTACAGCTTGGTCGTGCAGA
>CAZTDK010001089.1:852-2035 GCA_964611965.1 uncultured Binatia bacterium (SeqCode)
CGCCGGGGATCGCGCTGGGGCACGCGATCGGGCGGATCGGGTGCTTCGCGGCGGGCTGCTGCTGGGGTGCTCCTACCAAGCTGCCTTGGGGCGTGACGTTCACTAATCCGGTGGCGGGGCAGACGGCGCTCACGTTCTACTTCTGCTGCCGAGCGCACCGGACGGACCTGCGGTCGGCGTCGGTTGGGTCAGTGACCCTTCAGCGGGACCGCTCCCCTGTTGGGTCGCGGCATGCTGCCAAGTTCGACAGATTCTTAGAAAGGACATCCACGCCCATGACCACCGCAAAGGTACACTGTCAGATCTGTGGACGCCTCCCGGAGGACGGCACGCATTCGGTGGCGATCACGGTGCCGACCACGGACTACCGGGGAAAGGCATTGCAAGTCCCGGGTGTGCACTTCGCGTGCCGCAACTGCCGCCAAGCCATCGCCGTCGCGGAACGCGAACAGAAACGGAAGCGGAAGGAAGAGGGGAAGGGCAATGCTGACCGCTGACCGCATTGTCCTCGACGGCGTCCCCAGCAGCGAGGCGGTGATCGCCACGATCCACCAGGAGACCGACACGGTGCTCCTGGCCTTCAGCTGCGGCAAGGACTCGATCGCCGCGTGGCTGGCGCTGCGCGCGGCGGGCTTCAAGCGCATCATCCCGATGTACCGCTACCTGATCCCGGATCTGGGCTTCATCGAACGATCCCTGGCCTACTACGAGGTCTTCCCGGCACCCCGATCTACCGGGTGGCCCACCCGTCATTGTTCCGGATGCTCCGCAACCTGGTCTACCAACCGCCGGAACGCTGCGCGATCATCGAAGCCAGCAAGCTGTCGCACCCCGACTATCGCGCCCAGAACCGCCTGGTGTGCCGGCTCGCCGGCGTCGATGAAGACACCTGGGTGGCCAGTGGCGTGCGGTGCGCCGATTCCGTGCAGCGGCGCACCCACTTTCTGCGGCACGGGGCGATCACCCACCGGCAGCGGACGTTCTATCCGGTGTGGGACTGGCGCAAGCACTACCTCCTGGCGGAGCTGCGCTGCGCCGGCTGCAAGCTGCCCGTCGACTATGCGATGTTCGGTCGCAGCTTCGACGGCCTCGATTGGCGGTTCCTGAACCCGGTGCGCCTCTACTATCCCGTATCCGTTCGGCCAGCCACGTATCGAGCTGAGCCCCGGGATTTGCGAGCCTC
>CAZTDK010001090.1:0-2031 GCA_964611965.1 uncultured Binatia bacterium (SeqCode)
TACGACCTACTCGCTGCTCTACGATTCGCGGTCGTCTTCCGGCGGTAACGTGTGGACGCTGACCAACGCGCTGGCGGTCAACTACACCAAACTGATTCCAGTAGGGAGGGTCCTTGCCGGCGGCAGCGTGTCGAGCAGCGACACGAACAACAGCGGCCAGGTCAACATCGTCAATCAGTCGTATCCCGGGATCCCCGTGCCGGGCTCGTTCACCCTGCAACAGCAGAACGTGGCGCTCGGAAGCATCATCGTCAATCTCCAATGCACGTCGAGCCACCCCTGCCCGCCGCCGCTGGTGCCGAACCAGATAGTGCCGTTGACGGAGAACACGGACTACACGGTGACCTCCTTCGACAACGGCGTCACCGTCGCCATCAACGTGATCACGTTGCCCGAGCCACTGATCGTTCCCGGGGTCTATGACTTCCTCGTGTCGTATTCACTCACGGGAGGAAATTTCGAGCTCCGAACCAACACGTACGGCAGCACCGCCAGTGTGGAGTTGTTCGACAACTTGCTCACGCCGTACTTCAGCTACGTGGCGATCAGGACGGACGTGTTGTCGGGGGTTTTTCCAAACGCTGTCGATTCCACCACCTATACCGGCGGTCTCTTGGTCACCCGCGGGCCGGTACGCGTGCGCGGCGAATATCAGGACTCGCAATGGCAGATCAGTCCCTACCAGCAATGGCGGGTGGACGTGCAATATGTGTCGGCCATCAACCCTACCACCAGTCTGTATGCCACCGCCGGCTACCTGAACCGCTACTATCCGCAGGGGACCTCCGAGGATTCCACGACCGCATTTACCGACGAGTCCGAGGCGGTCTCGGCCAGCGTGCAAAAAGAGGTTATTGCGCGCAACCTCTTTGTGTCCGCCGGCGGCGCCTACTCGCATCTGCAAGGGCAGATCAACGGCGATTCGTATTCGACGAACGGCTCATTGCTCTGGAGAATTGGCCGAGTCGACCTGACGCTGGGGGCGAGCGCGTACGGGGCGGACACCTCGGGCGGATCCGTGAGCTCGGGAACCGATACCATTTCCACGCGCCGCGACCACCAATTCTTTTACTTGAAGCTCCGGAGGCGACTGTTTTGAGGGCTGCGCCCAGCATCGTTTCGGCGCGTCCGCTTGGCGCTGCGGCGCTGCGGTCGCTACCGAACGAGAGTTGAACGATGATACCCAGGTCGAAGACGAGAGACAGCAGGCGCAGCTTACGGGCGACGACGACACTGTGCGCCGCGCTGTTTGTGCTCGCGGGGTGTGCGTCCAGGTGGGTGCTCAGAACCGCGCAGCCGACCGTCCCCTTGCAGTGGCCGTATCAGCCGAGCCGGGCCAAAGTGACCTATGTGCAATCCCTTACCGGGTTCGCCGCCACGACCAGCACCGCGACGATCGTGCGCTCTATCGTCTTCGGCAGCGAGGACGAGGATCGCAATGCTTTCGTCTTGCCGGTGGCAGTTGCCAGCGGCCGGGACGGGCGCATCGCCGTGGCCGACATGGCGCGCCAGTGCGTCTATCTCTACCTGCCCAGCACCCAACACTACGCGCAGCTGAGCGGCTCGGAGCACGACAAAATCGCTTCACCGGTGGCGGTGATCTTCGATGATGACCTGCGACTCTATCTGTCCGATTCAACCGGAAAGGTCTTCATATTCGGCGCCGACGGTGCTTGGCTCTCCACCCTGCAACAGGCCGGCACCGATCGGCTCCAACGACCCACCGGGCTCGCGTACAGTCCGAGCAAGAAGATGGTCTACGTCGTCGACACGCTCGCCAGCAAGGTCTACGCGTTCGGAACGAATGGCGACTTTGCTTTCGCGTTCGGAGAAAGAGGAGAGGCCGAGGGCCGCTTCAACTTCCCCACACACATTTTTCGTTCGGCGGCCGGCGAGCTCTACGTGACCGACTCACTGAATTTTCGCATCGAGATCTTCGACGAAAACGGCAAGGTGTTGGGCGCATTTGGACACCACGGCGACGGCTCCGGCGACCTGGCGATGCCGAAGGGCGTGGCGGTCGACAAGGAC
>CAZTDK010001091.1:0-2018 GCA_964611965.1 uncultured Binatia bacterium (SeqCode)
ATGTATCGCGGCGACCGCTCCCGCAAGGAAACACTGGTCAACTTCGGCTTCCGCCTGCCGTCGGCGCTCGACAACCGGCCGCTCAACTTCCAGGAGTTCGAATCCCTGGCGCAGACGGTGGTGTACGTGTCGGCGACGCCCGGCAACTATGAGCTCGAAAAGGCACGCGGCGTCGTGGTCGAACAGCTGATTCGTCCTACCGGGCTCATGGATCCGGAGATCATCGTGCGCCCGGCACGCCAGCAGGTGGACGACCTGCTCGAAGAGATCCGCCGCCGCATCGAACGCCACGAGCGCGTATTGGCGACAACGCTGACCAAGAAGATGGCCGAGGACCTGACCGACTACTACCACGAGCTCGGCGTGCGCGTGCGCTATCTGCACTCGGATATCGAAACGCTGGAGCGCATCGACATCATCCGCGATCTGCGCCGCGGCGAGTTCGATGTCCTGGTCGGCATCAACCTCTTGCGTGAAGGCCTGGATCTTCCCGAGGTGTCGCTGGTGGCCATTCTCGACGCCGACAAGGAAGGCTACCTGCGCTCGGAGCGCTCGTTGATCCAGACCATCGGGCGCGCGGCACGCAACGTCAACGGCACGGTCATCATGTACGCCGACGGCATCACCGAATCGATGCGCCGCGCCATCGATGAAACCAATCGCCGGCGCGGCATCCAGCAAGCCTACAACACCGAGCACGGCATCACCCCGCAGACGATCCAGAAGGTCATCGCCGAACGCTGGGCCGAAGTGGCGGAAGCGGACTACGTCGACCTCACCGGCGTCGCCGAGGAGAGCGCGGATTACGTTGCCCTCAAGGACATCCCCAAGACCATCGCTGCCCTGCAAAAAGAGATGCGCGAAGCGGCGGCGCGGCTCGAGTTCGAGCGCGCCGCCGAGTTGCGCGACCGCATCCAAAAGCTCCAGGAGCAGGAGCTGGCGCTGCGGGGCTGAATTGACGATCGAGGCATCGGGGCCTTGCGTCATTGGGAGGGAGGCAATCGTCAATGGTCCGATGAACCAATGACGCACTTCCTGCTACAATCCCGCGCCATGTCGATACCCCAGCAATACGCCCTGGCGTCCCTCTTCGGCCCCGGCCGCGAGGACATGATGAGTCACACGCCGCACGCTCGCCATCTCGGCATGAAGGTTATCGAGACCGGGCCGGGCTTTGCGGTGGTGCTGTTGCCCTACCGCGAGGATCTGATCGGCGACCCGGTGCGCAAAGTCGTTTTCGGCGGCGCGATCACCGCGTTGCTCGATCAAGCCTCGGGACTGGCGGTGGCGTGCGCGCTTGACGTACTGCGCGCCATCGCCACGGTGGACCTGCGTGTCGACTATTTGCGCGCCGCCACGCCCGGGCTCGACCTGCACGCGCGCGTCGAGTGCTACAAGGTCACACGCAACGTCGCCTTCGTACGCGGCAGCGCCTACGAGCATCGGCCCGACGACCCCTTCGCAAGCTGCTTGGGCACCTTCATGCTGGGCGCCCATCCGGGCGGCACTGCCTTCCAGCGCCTGGTCCCCAAGGGCGACACGGAGCAGTCATGATCGACGTGCTCAACGCCATCCCGTACGCGCGCTTCCTGGGCGTGAGCGTGGAACGTCTCAACGGCACCCTCGAGTGCCTGCTGCCATTTCGCGAGGAGATCATCGGCAACCCCATTCTCCCAGCGGTCCACGGCGGCGTCATCGGGGCCTTCCTTGAGTTGACGGCGATCCTGCGTCTGGTCGACGAGAGCGGCACGGACAAGGTGCCCAAGCCGATCAACTTCGCCGTCGACTACTTGCGTTCGGCCGGTCCGGCGACGACCCGCGCGCGCGCCGATATCTTCAAGCTCGGCCGCCGCATCGCCGTGGTGCACGTGCTCGCATGGCAAGACGATCCGGCGCGGCCGGTGGCGTCGGGGAATGGGAAATTCTTACTGTAGAAGAGAGGGTGTGGGGTGGGGGGGGGGGGGAGGGAGTGGCCCCCCCCCCCCCCCCCCCCCCCCGCGTGCCCCGAGGGGGATCTC
>CAZTDK010001092.1:0-2017 GCA_964611965.1 uncultured Binatia bacterium (SeqCode)
AAATCGCCGTGCTCCTGAATCTCACTCCTGATCATCTCGACCGCTACCCGAATATCGAGGAGTACGGGCTGGCGAAAGCGGCGCTGCTGGCGGCACAACTGCCGGGCGACGTGGCGGTGCTCAACCGCGACGACCCGTGGGTGTGGGAGCAACGGCGCAATTCGCGGGCCGGCGCCATCTCGTTCGGCCGCGAGCCCGTGGAGTTCGGCAGCTTCATCGATGGGGATACGCTGATCTACTGGGGGCCGGAGCCGGCGCCGCGGCGCTTTTCGTTGCAAGGCGTGCAGCTGCGTGGGGCGCACAACCGTGAGAACATGCTGGCCGCGACCACCGCGGCTGCCATCTGGGGTGTGCCGAATGACGCCATCCAGATGGCGTTGGATCACACCGCCGGCTTGCCGCATCGTCTCGAGCTGGTGCGCGACCGCAGCGGTGTGCGCTTCTATGACGACTCCAAAGGCACCAACGTCGGCGCCATGGAAAAGTCAATCGCCAGCTTCGACCGCGGCGTCATTCTGCTCGCCGGCGGCTACGACAAAGGCGGCGACTTCAGCGGCTTGGCGGCGCTGCTGCGTACGCGTGTGAAACACCTCGTGCTCTTCGGCGCCGCCGGGCCCACAATTGCTGCGCAGGTGAAGGACGTCGTCCCGAGCTCGCTGGTGACCGATTTGGCGGCCGCGGTCCGCGCGGCGGCGGCACAAGCCGCTGCGGGAGACACAGTGCTGCTCTCGCCGGGGTGCGCCAGTTTCGACGAGTTTACGGACTATGCGGCGCGCGGTCGCCGTTTCCGCGAGCTGGTAGAAGCACTATGAAAATGATCCCGCCGCTTGCGAGCCTGCGCCAGCGCGTCGTCATGCCGCGGCTGAATCGCCCGGATGTGTGGCTGTTGATTGCCACCGCGGGCTTGGTCGGTCTCGGACTCGTGATGGTGTTCAATGCCAGCTATTTCTTCGCTCAGGATTCGTATGGCGATCCCTTCTTGTATTTTCGCAAGCACCTGATTGCGCTGGCGGTTGGTCTGGCTGCGCTGGTGGCGGTCTCGCGCGTCCGGCTGGAGTGGTTCGAACGGCTCGCCTATCCGCTGTTCTTCGGCTTTGTCTTTCTCCTGGCGCTGGTGTTGATCCCCGGCATCGGAGTGAACCATGGGGGGGCACGTCGCTGGATCGGAATCGGGCCGTTCAATTTCCAGCCATCGGAGTTTGCCAAGACCGCGGTGGTGCTGTTTCTCGCGCGCTCGATCGCTCGCAAGCGTGACCGCATGGCGGAGTTTGCGACCGGTGTCTTGCCACATCTTGTCGTCGTGGGTGCGTGTGTCCTCTGCGTGGCCGTGCAGCCCGATTTTGGTACGGCGGTGATCCTGGTGCTCGTGCTCGGCTTGATGCTCTACGGCGGTGGCGCCCGGGCGACGCATCTCCTGGGGCTGGCGCTGGCTGCTGCGCCGGTGGTTGTTTTCGCCCTGGTGCATTGGCCGTATCGTTGGCGGCGCATTCTCGCGTTCCTGGATCCCTGGCGCTACAGCCAGGACATTGCTTTCCAGCTCGTGCAGTCGCTGATCGCCTTCGGGTCTGGCGGCCTTACCGGTATCGGATTGGGTGATAGCAAGCAGAAGATGTTTTTCCTCCCGGCGGCGCACACGGACTTTATTTTCGCGCTGATCGGCGAAGAGCTCGGGGTCTTCGGTGCGTTGCTGGTGCTGGCGCTCTTCGCCGTGATCGGCGTGCGCGGCTTTCGTGTGGCGATGCGCCATCCGGACACGTTCGCGAGCATGCTCGCCTTTGGGATCACGCTGGTCATCTTGCTGGAAGCGGTGGTGAATGTCGGCGTGGTGCTGGGGATGCTCCCGACCAAGGGTCTCGCCTTGCCGTTCCTGAGTTACGGCGGTTCGGCGCTGATCGCGGTGCTGGTCCAAGTCGGTATCTTGACGGCACTGTCGCGGATGACCGGATAGGGATGCGAATGATCATTGCTGGAGGTGGAACCGGCGGGCATCTCTTTCCGGGGCTCGCCGTGGCCGAGG
>CAZTDK010001093.1:0-2011 GCA_964611965.1 uncultured Binatia bacterium (SeqCode)
GAAGTAGACCTCTTGCTCCTTCACGTTCTTGATCGAGCGCGCGCCGGTTTGCTGATCGACATCCCAGATCACCAGCTGGATGGTGACCTTGAGGGGTGCCGCGAACGTCATTCCGCGTTCGTGGCATTCATCGACCGAGTACTTGGGTTCGCCCAGCGCGTAGCTGACGAACTCCAACGACGAGGTTTCGTTGAAGTCCTTGATGGGGAACACCGAGCGAAACACGCCCTGCAACCCCATCTCCCGCCGTTCGCTGGGCGCCACCGTGCGCTGCAGGAACTCGTCGTACGACTGCTTCTGAATCTCAATGAGATTGGGAATCTCAATGATCTTCTTGATGCGGCCGAAGTTCCGCCGAAACCGTAGATTGCTCGCGACCCGAGAGCTCATAGTGACTCCTCCGCCGTGGTCGTGCCGACTACTTGAGCTCCACCGTTCCGCCGGCCTCCTCAATCTTCTTCTTCATCTCTTCCGCTTGCGCCTTCGGCAGCCCTTCCTTCACGGGCTTGGGGGCGCCGTCGACCAGATCCTTGGCCTCTTTGAGGCCCAGGCCGGTCAGCTCGCGCACGACCTTGATCACCTGGATCTTCTTGTCACCCGCTCCCGTGAGCATCACCGTGAACTCATCCTGCTCGACCGCGGCCGCAGCCGGACCGGCCGCAGCCGCTGGGCCCGCAGCCATCATCGGCGCGGCCGCGCTGACGCCGAGCTCTTCCTCGAGCTCTTTCACCAGGCTTGCAGCCTCCATCAAGCTCATGTTCTTGATGTACTCTTTGACCGATTCGCGTGTAACCGTAGCTTCTGACATGACAAAATCCTCCTTCTACATTCTGTGTTATTCTTTAGTTTCCAAACCCGCACGTACCCGATCCAGCAAGCGAGCCACGCGCGCACCGGGTTCTTGAATCGTCCGCAGCAGTTGCGCGGCCGGCGCTTGCAGCAGACCGAGCAGCTTGCCGAACAAGACCTCACGCGGCGGCAGCGTCGCCAACTCCTGAACCGCGGCAGGGGCCAGCACCTGGTTGTCGATAACCGCCGCCTTGATGGTGAGCTTCTCGTTCTGCTCCGCGAAGCGCACCAGCACCTTGGTCACGGCCACCGGATCGGCGTAGCCAAAGACCAAGCCCGTGGGCCCTTCGAGTTGGCTCTGCAAGCGCTCATAGGCCGTGTTCTGCACCGCCCGGCGTGCGAACGTATTCTTCGCAACCTTGTACTCCCCGCCCGCTTGCCGCAGGGCACGGCGCAACTGCTGCATGGTGCCGACGGTCAAGCCTGCCGAGGTGGCAAGCAGCGTGACACTTGCCCGCTGGAAACGCCCCTGCAAATCGGCCACGGCGACCGCTTTTTCTTCTCGGTTCACGGCAACCTCCTCACGCAGCCACGGCTTTGACCGCCAGCGGATCGACCTTGATGCCAGGTCCCATGGTCGACGAGACCGACACACTTTGCATGTAATTGCCCTTGGCGGCTGCCGGCTTGGCGCGTACCAAGCTGTTCAGCAGCGCGCGCGCATTGTCGGCCAGCTTCTCCGCGCCAAAGGACACCTTGCCGATCGGCACATGGACGATACCGGCCTTCTCGACGCGGTACTCCACTTTTCCGGCCTTCACTTCGCTGACCGCCTTGGCCACGTCGAACGTCACGGTACCGACCTTGGGGTTCGGCATGAGACCGCGCGGGCCCAGCACTTTACCGATGCGGCCGACCAGGCCCATCATATCCGGCGTGGCGATCGCCTTGTCGAACTCGAGCCACCCTTCGGAGATTTTCTTGACCAAGTCCTCGCCCCCGGCAAAATCGGCGCCGGCTTCGGTTGCCTCGCGCTCCTTCTCGCCCTTGGCGAAGACGAGAACCCGGACGGATCGTCCTGTCCCGTGCGGCAACACCACCGTGCCGCGCACATTCTGATCGGCCTGTCGCGGGTCAACGCCGAGGCGCACTGCCATTTCGACAGTCTCGTCGAACTTGGCCTTCCCGGTCTCGACGGTCAACCGAATCGCGTCATCGAGTG
>CAZTDK010001094.1:0-2008 GCA_964611965.1 uncultured Binatia bacterium (SeqCode)
CCTCTCGCAAACCTGAGAGCGATTGATTCCGGCCCTCGCGGTCCTGCGACGAAGGCGGGCGGCGCCCTCCCGAGACACGGTCAAGCACGATCCGCGAGGCCTGGCACAGACCTCGCACCTAATCGCGTTCGGCGCGCCGGGAGAACACCGGGCACCGAGAATTTTGCGTGGGTTTCTTGCGGAGCTCACGGAGGAGAACGTGAACTATGAGCGCAGCGGACCACAAGCTTCCCGCCGGTGGGGCCTTTTTGATCGAGTCGGTGACCACACGCGAGCCGTTCATCTACGAAGACTTTAGTGCCGAGGACCTCGATTTGGTACACACGGCCGAGGATTTCGTCCACAAAGAGGTGCTGCCGCAGCTCGATGCGATCGAGAACAAGCAAGCAGGGCTGATGCCGGCCCTGTTGAAGCGTGCCGGTGAGCTCGGGTTGCTCATGTTGGAGATTCCGACCGAGTACGGTGGGCTGGGTCTGCACAAGGCAGCGGCGGTCCTGGTCGCGGCCGGCGCGGCGGAGTGTGCATCGTTCAGCACCTCGATGACGGCGCACACCGGAATCGGCACGCTGCCGCTGGTCTTCTACGGCAATGACGAACAACGCACGCGCTACCTGCCGAAGCTCGCCACCGGCGAGTGGCTCGCCGCTTACGCGCTGAGCGAGCCAGGCGCCGGCAGTGACGCGCTCGGGGCGAAGACGCGTGCGGTGTTGAGCGCCGACGGCCGTTCCTACCGGCTCAACGGGGTCAAGCAGTTCATCACCAATGCGGGATTTGCCGACTTGTTTACGGTGTTCGCCAAGGTCGACGGCGAGAAATTCACCGCCTTCCTGATCGAACGCACGTGGCCGGGTGTCAGCACCGGGCCGGAAGAACACAAGATGGGCATCAAGGGTTCCTCGACGCGTCAGGTAATCTTGGAAGACGTCGATGTTCCGGTGGCGAACGTGCTCGGCGCGGTCGGCCAGGGGCACAAGATCGCCTTCAATATTCTCAATGTCGGACGGCTCAAGCTCGGTGCGATCGCTGCGGGCGGCGCGCGCCGCGCCTTGCAGCTTGCCGTCGAGTACGCGGCGGGTCGCCGCCAGTTCGGCGTGCCGATTTTGACGTTCGGTGCCCTCCAGCGCAAGGTCGCGGATATGATGGCAGCGATCTACACCGCCGAGAGCATGAGTTTTCGCACCGCGGGTTTGCTGGATGCAGCAATCGATGCCTTGGATGCGGACGCGCCAACGTATTGGCAACAAGTCCAACGCGCCATCGAAGAGTACGCGATCGAACAATCCATTCTCAAAGTGTACGGCAGCGAGGTGCTCGACTTCGTCGTCGACGAAGCGCTGCAGATGTACGGCGGCTACGGATTCATCGAAGAATATCCGCTGGCGCGCTACTATCGCGACGCGCGCATCAACCGCATTTTCGAGGGCACGAACGAGATCAACCGGTTGCTCATACCGGGCACACTGGTCAAGCGCGTGATGACTGGAGGGCTCCCGCTGCTCGACTATGTCCAACGCGTGCGCGCCGAGCTAGCCGGAACGGGCAGTCGGGTTCCCGACAACGGCCCACTGGCTACCGAGACCGCGGCCCTGGAGGCGGCGAAGGCGTTGACGGCGCACATCGCTGGCCTGTTATTGGAGCGGCAGGCCGCAGAGCTGGCCAAGAAGCAGCAGCACCTCGAGTTGCTCAGCAACATGATTTGCGAGGTCTATGCGCTCGACAGCGCAATCGGCCGCACGCTGAAGCTCATCCGGCTGCGTGGGGTCGAGGGGGCCGTGCTTGAAATCGATCTGACCCGCGTGACCACGGCCCACTGCACCGACAACATCTTCTCCGCCGCGCGCCGGCTGGTTGCCAACGAGGCTACCACAGCGGAGCTGGCGGACCGACTGCAGGAGATCACTCGCCTGTCGCCGTACGTTCCGCGCGGCGTCCTCGATGCAAAGACGAGAATTGCCGAGCGGGTTGCCGCGATGTATGCGCCCGGCGCCTGAGGGAAGCGGAGAACAGG
>CAZTDK010001095.1:0-2007 GCA_964611965.1 uncultured Binatia bacterium (SeqCode)
TTGAACGTGCGCTCCTCTCGCAAGCAGGCAGCCCAGTCCGTGCCGCGTGCGCGGTGCCAAGCGAGCAAGCCTGCGATGCCCGCGTCGATGTCGACTTCGGCCCGCCAGCCGAGCAGGTCCGCCGCCTGGCTGGCCGCGGCGCACAGCCGCAACACATCGCCCGGACGGGACGGCGCAAGCTGCGGCTGCAGGTCGGGACGGCCGACAGCCTGCACGACGCGCGTTGCCAGCTCGCGCACGGTTACCTCGCGACCGCTGCCGAGATTGATGGTTGCGCCAATCGCCGCATCGCGGCCGGCAGCCGCGGCAATGCCGCGGGCCGTATCCTCGACATAGGTGAAATCGCGCGTCTGTTGCCCGTCGCCAAAGATGACCGGCGGCAGCCCATTCATGGCGCGCACCAGGAACTTCGGGATCACCTCACCACTGTCGCCTTCGTGATGCGAGCGCGGGCCGTACGCATTGAACGGCCTGAGCACGACCGTCGGGACGCCGAAGGTGCGATGATAGGCGCGGACGTAGGCCTCGCCGGCAAGCTTGGAACCACCGTAGACCGTGTGTGGAAACGTCGGGTGATATTCGTCCATCGGAGTGTGCAGCGCCGTGCCATAGACCTCGCTGCTGCTCGTGTGAACGAAGCGTTTGATCCCCGCATGTCGTGCCGCTTCCAGGAGGTTCAGCGTGCCGCGTGCATTGACCTCGTGATTTTCCAGCGGCCGGCGAATCGAGTGGCGAACTCCCAGGCACGCCAGATTGAAGACGACGTCGACCCCTTCGAAGGCCCGCGCGACAGCCCCACTGTCGAGGACAGACCCCCGCTGCAATTCCACGCCGTCGATGCCGTCGAGGTTCTCGGCCTTGCCGGTGCTGAGATCGTCCAAGACACGCACCCTGCCGTCACCGGCCAGCAGGCGAACCAGTGCCGAACCAATGAAGCCTGCACCTCCCACGACTAAGCGCAATGGAGCCTCCCGAGCACCGCGGCTTCGAGACCAGCATTTCCGCTCATAGCGCTTCTCCCTCCGCAAGCACGCGCAATACGCGTGCCGGATTGCCGATCACGATCGTGCGCGGGGGCACGTCGTGGGTCACCACGGCGCCGGCCCCGACGATGGCCCCTTCGCCAATGGTAATACCGGCGAGAATGGTGGCTCCGGACCCGATGCTGGACCGGCGTTGCACCCGCGTCGGCACCACGACCCAGTCACGCTCCGCCTGGAGCGCGCCATCGGCGCGGCAGGCGCGTGGTAGTAGATCGTTGGTAAAGCAGACATGGTGACCGATGAACACTTCATCCTCGATGGTGACGCCCTCGCAGACAAAGGTATGGCTCGAGATCTTGCAGCGGCGGCCGACCGCGACGTGTTTCTGGATTTCCACGAAGCAGCCGATGCGCGTGCCGTCGCCGATCGTACACCCGTACAGGTTCACGAAACCGAAAATCTCCACGCCTTCGCCGAGACGGACATCGGACGCGATACGGTTGAACTGCTCCATTTCAATTCTAGAGGCTGATGTGCTGCCCCCCGTGGGCCAGGGACGTCTGCGCGGCTTCGAGGATGCGGGTGATCCGCCAACCCTGCTCGCCACCGGAGATCGGCGGGCAGCCTTTCTCGATGCAATCCGCAAAATGCTCGACGAGGTAGGCGAGAGGCTCCGCCGATTCGAGCCGCGGAGACAGCACATCGCCGGAACGGTACGACACCAGCACTTGGTGAATTCCCTGCGGGTCCTTCGAGATATCGATGCCGCGATCATACACCTTTACGCGCTCCGAAATGTCGAGCTCGTTGTAGAGGATGCTGCGCCGGCTGCCGCCGATCAGAAAATGACGCACCTTGACCGGGGACAGCCAGTTCACGTGCACCGAAGCGAGAAGATTGTTGCCGTAGTCGAGGTGTAAGTGGACAACGTCTTCCAGGCGATTGCCGGCATGACTCGCCCCGACCGCCAATACACTCTGCGGTTCGCGATTGATGAGATAATCGATAATCGACAGGTCGTGGG